>RGZB01000051.1 GCA_010031735.1 Pseudomonadota bacterium
TATCAAAAAAACCACTACCGGTTACAGCATGAAATGGCGTATAGCAGGTGGCACGGAATATAGAGGTACGGGCTTCCTCGAGGGTCGGGTGCTTTCGATCGACTGGGGTAGCGATAGTCCGGTAGAATATATTTTGCAACCGGATGGCTCACTGAACGGTGTATGGGCGAACGGATCTGCGATCGAACGCCTTACCCCTGCGGATACTTTTGAATAGGTAAAATATGAAACTCTCTGTCGTCATCCCCGTCTATAACGAAGAAGATAATATCGCGCCGATGCTGGACGCACTCGAGGGTGCGCTTTCATCGATGGATTACGAAGTGATCTTTGTCGATGACGGTTCGCGCGACGCGACGGTGAAGAACATCCTTTCTGTGAAGAAAAAGAACGTACGTCTAGTCCGTTTCGCCCGTAATTTTGGTCAGACATCCGCTATTGCTGCGGGTATCGCGGAAGCAAACGGGAAATACATCGCGACGCTCGATGGTGACCTGCAGAACGACCCGCAAGATATTCCGATGATGCTCAAGAAGCTCGAGGATGAAGCGCTCGACATGGTGGCGGGTAGGCGCGCCAAACGCAAGGACGGTATGTTCCTGCGTAAGATCCCGTCGCTGATTGCGAATCTGCTGATCCGCCGCCTCACCAAAGTGACGATCAAAGATTACGGCTGTACGCTGAAAGTGTTCAAAGCGAGCTTGGCAAAAGAACTCGATCTTTATGGCGAGCTGCATCGCTTTATCCCGATTCTGGCGGTGATGCTCGGTGCAAAATTCGCGCAGGTCGATGTGCGCCACCATCCACGCAAATTCGGCACATCGAAATACGGCATGAGTCGTACGCTCAAAGTGGCAAGCGATTTACTCCTCATGTTCTTCTTCCTGAAATACCGCCAGCGTCCGATGCACCTGTTCGGTAGCATCGGCTTTGGTATGATGTTCCTCGGTGGCTTCATCGAGATGTACCTGCTCGTGATGAAAATCATCGGACAGGATATCGGCGGCAGGCCGCTTTTCTATGTCGGTATCCTACTCCTCATCATGGGCGTGCAGTTCATCACCACCGGCTTTATTGCAGAGCTTCTGATGCGTACCTATTACGGTTCGCAGAACAAAACGCCCTATATCATCGCAAGCCGCTACCAGGGTGGCAAGGTAGTGGGTGGTGAATAAATCAGATGCCGGACAGGAAGCCCCCGGCAAGCGTCGTCTGAAGCGGCTGCTCTTGCTGATACTGAAGATCCTATTCACCTTCGGTGCGCTCTACCTTGTCTTCACCAAAGCGGATACCACGAAGCTAAAAGGCTATTTCATCACTGCCGATTGGCGATATATGCTGGTTGCCTTTCTGGCACTGAATGCCGGACAGTTCGTAAGCGCGATGCGGCTGCGGTTCTATCTGGCGAGCATCAATGTGCACTTCAGTCGTGTCGGTGCCACCATGCTCTATTATGCCGGTATGTTCTTCAACCTTGTGTTGCCGGGCGGCATCGGGGGTGATGGCTATATCACGTATGTGCTGAAGCGCCGCTATCATGTGGGCATCGGTACCGGTGTGCGGATACTGCTTTCCTCACGTGCAAGCGGCTTGCTCGGGCTTATGACGATAACACTGCTGCTTGCCTTTTTTGCCGAGAGTTTTGCCACGGTCGATTACGTCTACGGCCTTCTGGTGGTCGCCATCATCGGTCTCATCGGGAGCTATTATCTACTCACCACGGTGCTCCTTAAAGAGACAATCGCGACGCAAATCGGCGCCAGTAAATATTCATTCTTCGTACAATTAACCGTGGCGCTTTCTGCAGCCGCACTCTTTAAATCGCTAGGTCTTACACATGCTTACCCAGACTATGTGATGTTGTTCATGGTTTCCTGCGTGGTGACCATGCTGCCGATATCGATCGGGGGTGTAGGGCTGCGGGAGTTGACCTTTTTTTACGGCGGTGCCATGCTCGGCATGGATCAGGAAAAAGGGGTGGCCGTAGCGCTCCTTTATTTTGTGGTGAATGCTGCTGCTGCACTCCTTGGCGTATTGACATTTTTCTACAAAAAGAGCCACACTCAACCTACGAAATAACGCGAAGGAGGGCTTATGGTTGCTCTTACGACCCCGGTGGTCAATATCGGCTGGAACGCCATGGACTTTTCCCTGAAAGGGACAGATGGGAAAATGTATTCTTTAAAGAACGTTCGCGGCGAAAAAGGCCTGCTCGTGATGTTCATCTGCAATCACTGTCCGTTCGTCAAAGCGATCGTGGATAAACTCGTCGTGGATGTGAAAACCATGCAGAAGAACGGTATCGGTGTCGTAGCGATCAGTTCGAACGATGCGGTGGCGTATCCGGAAGATTCCTTCGACAACATGGTGAAGTTTGCGCGGAAGCATGGCTTCACCTTTCCGTATGTGATCGATGAAACACAGGCGGTCGCACACGGGTATGGTGCGGTATGCACGCCGGACTTTTTCGGTTTCGATGCGAACGGCGCCCTCCAATACCGCGGCCGTTTCGACAGTGCGGGTATGACCCCGAAGCCGGATAGCGAACATGATTTACTGAAAGCCATGCTCGAAATCAGTATCACCGGTAAAGCGCCGCCGGAACAGATCCCAAGTATCGGATGCAACATCAAATGGAAAGAGGCTTAAGCCGCGTTTAATGCCAAATTGTCGATCAGGCGTGTCGAGCCCAGTTTAGCAGCAATGAACAACCGCGCGGCTGCGTTTTTCTTCGCCAGGAGATGCAGGGTATCACTGTCCCTCAGTTCGATGTAATCCACTAGGAAGCCTGCTTTGGTGAGTGCCGCTCTCGCTTCTTTGAGCACGACCTCTACTTTGTCGCCCTTCTTGATTTTGGCAGCAGATGCCTTCAGCGTATGGAAAAGTAGGGGCGCCGTCTTGCGCTCCGATATGGAGAGGTAGCGGTTGCGGGACGACATGGCGAGGCCGTCACTCTCACGCCGTATCGGTGCACCTAGAATCTTCACGGGCAGTTTCTCCCGTTCGACCATTTTGCGGATCAGGAACAATTGCTGGAAATCCTTCTCGCCGAAGACGGCAACATCGACTTTTGTTTGTGTGAGCAGGCGGTGGACGACTGTAACCACGCCGTCGAAATGCCCGGGGCGATGTGCGCCGCAAAGTACGTCCGCCATTTCCCCGGCTTTGAGCGTTACGTGTGCACCTTCAGGATAAACCGAGGCCACATCCGGGATATAGACGAAATCCACACCTGCTTTCTCGAGCGCCGCGATATCTTCCTTCTCGGTACGTGGGTAGCGGGAGAAGTCTTCATTCGGGCCAAATTGAGTAGGATTCACGAAAATGGTAACGCCGACCGCGTCAGCTGCTTTCTTCGCTTGTGCGACGAGCGAGAGGTGCCCGGCATGAAGTGCGCCCATCGTGGGGACCAACCCAAGCGCCTTGCCAGCGTCTTTAAGAGCATTTATATGTGTTGCAAGCGCGGGAGCGCTACGAATGATGTCCATACCTCCTTATACCCTGTTTGATGACAAATGAAAACGACGGCTGCTTCCCCATCTTACTCTTCGCTACAGGCGCAATACGATGCGCTGGTAAAGAAGGGGCGTATCGTGGCCGATGGCAGACAGCAGAAAGTACTCTCATTGCTCGAGAACCTTGCCGTCGTATTTCATGAAAAGCCGAAGAAAGGCCTGATCGCAAAGATACGCAAGCGTGATAAAGCTGCGACACAAGGTATCTATATTTACGGCGATGTCGGTCGCGGCAAATCCATGCTAATGGACTTATTCTTTGATACGCTTCCGGCAAAGAAAAAGCGCCGCGTGCATTTCCATGCCTTCATGCTTGAGGTGCACGACCGTCTCGATAAGCGTCGCAAGCAGAATCCGAAAGAAGGCGACATACTGCCGCGGATCGCCGAAGAGATCGCGAAGGATGTCCAGGTACTGTGCTTCGATGAATTCCAGGTAACGGACATCGCGGATGCGATGATGCTCGGTCGCTTTTTCACCGCACTCTTCGAAGAAGGTGTAACCGTAGTTGCCACCTCGAACCGTCCACCGGAAGATCTGTACAAAGACGGGCTGCAGCGCGAACGCTTCCTGCCATTTATCGAGTTGTTGAAACAGAAGCTCGAAGTCGTGACGCTCACAGGTAATACGGATTACCGCTTAAAACACCTGAAGGGGTTATCGAGCGTGTATCACTCGCCGCTCGGCAAGAAGGCGGATCAATTCATCGCCCATACGTTTGCGGAGCTGACGCACCACGCTAAACCCAAAGAACGCGTGCTCGAAGTGCAGGGGCGGAGTGTGAAGGTGAAAAAATCGTACGGGGATGTTGCGTGGTTCACGTTTGAGGAGTTGTGCGCAAAACCACTCGGTCCTGCCGATTTCATCGAGATCGCACGTGAGTTCAGTACTATCCTGCTCTCCGGAATCCCGAAACTCGGTAAGGAGAAGCGCAACGAAGCGAAACGTTTCGTGACCCTCGTCGATGCACTATACGAACATAAAACCAAATTGGTGGCGACTGCCGCAGTAGAGCCGCAGGACATTTACAAAGCCGGTGATGGTTCGTTCGAATTCGCCCGCACCTTCTCGCGCTTGATGGAGATGCAGAGCGAACGTTATTTAGCAGAGAAACATATTGGCTAGAGGCCGATGGTGTCGCGCAAGTTGGCGATGAGTGGGATGTTCGACGGTAGCAGATTATAGTCTTTTAAGCTTCCGATGCGTGTCCATGCGAGGCGTGTGTGGATTTTATTTTCTGGAATGCCTTTCCATTCGCGCGAGACATAGACATATACGATCACATGATGATCCTCGCGTGTCTCCGAGATGAAGGTGAGGGGTGCCGTGCAGCCGAGCGAGATACCGAGTTCTTCCATCACTTCGCGCTTCAGGGCTTGCTCTGGCGTTTCGCCTTCTTCTAGCTTGCCGCCAGGAAATTCCCAATATCCCGCCATGTATTTGCCCTGTGGGCGCTCGGCGATCAGGACGCGCTTGTCGCGGTCGACCAATGCAACGGCAGCGGCATGAATGATGGGTTTCGTCATTAGGAGCGGTAGCCCACGTTGATGTCGATATAACGGTGGGTGAGATCGCATGTCCACACGGTCGCGCTACCTTTACCGACACCGACGTCAGCGACGATATCGATCTCGCGGCCTTTCATGTAGGTTGCGGTCGGTCCTTCGCTGTAAGAAGGATTCAGCTCGCCGTTCTTCGCTATGAGCGCCTTGCCGATCCAGATCGAGGTTTTGTCGCGGTTCGCTTTCTCACCGGATTTGCCGATGGCGGCAACGATCCTGCCCCAGTTCGCATCGGAACCGGCGATGGCGGTTTTCACCAGCGGCGAGTTCGCGATCGCAAGTGCCATGCGACGCGCCGAACCGCTATTCACCGCACCATTCACGGTGATCTTCACGAGTTTCGTGATGCCTTCACCATCCATCACCACCATCTGCGCGAGGCCGATCATCACTTCGCGGAAGGCTTTGCGGAAGAGGGCGAGTTTCGCGTCGCCCAGCGTGCTGATCGCGGGATGTTTTGCTTTGCCGGTGGCGAATGCAAGGACGGTGTCGCTCGTTGAGGTGTCGCTATCGACCGTGATGGAGTTGAACGAATCCTTCGTATCTTCCGAAAGGAGTTTCTGCAGCAGCTTCGCGGGGATCTTCGCATCGGTGAAAACGAAAGCGAGCATCGTTGCCATATCCGGCGCGATCATGCCGGAGCCTTTCGCAAAACCATTGATCGTGACCGTTGTGTTGCCGATCTTCACTTTCTTCGTGATGCCCTTGGCGAACGTATCGGTCGTGACGATCGCACGCGCAGCGCGTTCCCACGCGGTTGGCGTCAGGTATTTATGCAGAATCGGAAGTGCGGCTACGAGTTTGTTGTCCGGGATCGGTTGCCCGATGACGCCGGTGGAGCTGATATACACTTCTTCCGGTTTGCAGCCGACGAGTTTTGCCGTCGTCTTCGCCGTCACTTCGACGGTGCGTTTGCCTTTTTTGCCGGTGAATACATTCGAGATACCCGCGTTCACCACGAGTGCGCGGGCCTTACCTTTCGGCAGGATTTTCCGGCACCAATCCACCGGTACGCCCGGCATGGAATTTTTTGTGAATACGCCTGCGACCGTGGTGCCCGGTTCGAATACGGCGAGCATGATATCATCGCGGTTTTTATAACGCAGGTTCGCAGCGTACGCAGCAAGCGTGATGCCCGCGATATTCGGCAGATTCGGAAACGGTTTTGCAAAAGGGGAAGTGTCGTGGGCCATTGCTATTTACGATGCTTTCGTCAGGGTTTTATCCAAAACTTCCGGAGGGAGTTTGAACTTCGTGTTTTCGGTGATTCCATTTAGCGTCTCTACTTCCACTTTCGCAAGTGTATTCAGATGCACGAGCACATTTTGCACTAAAACTTCCGGTGCCGATGCACCCGCGGTGATGCCAAGTGTCTTCACACCCTCAAGCCATTCGGGTTTGATATCCTCGGCCGTGTTGATCAGATGACTCGGTGTGCCAAGCTCGACACTCAAATCACGCAGACGGTTCGAGTTCGAACTGTTCGCAGAACCGATGACCAACAGTAAATCCACTTCCGATGCCATCTTACGCACGGCATTCTGGCGGTTCTGTGTGGCGTAGCAGATGTCCCGCAGTTCCGGCCCCTTGATATTCGGAAAGCGGTTCTTGAGTGCGGCCACGATGGCGGAGGTCTCATCCACCGAGAGCGTGGTCTGTGTGACATAGGCGAGATTGTCTGGGTCCTGCACGGTGAGGGCGGCGACATCCGCCACATCCTCGACAAGTAACACGCCTCGCTTCACGCGGCCGGAGGTCCCTTCCACTTCCGGGTGGCCATCATGCCCGATCAGGATGATCTGGCGTCCTTCGGTTTCGTAGCGGATCGCTTCATTATGCACTTTGGTGACGAGCGGGCAGGTGGCATCGATCACCGGGAGTGCGCGCAGGCGCGCCGTGTTCTCGACGGTTTCGGAAACACCGTGGGCAGAGAAGACAGTGATGGCGCCGTCCGGGATCTGGCTCAGCTCATCCACGAACACGACACCCTTGGCGCGCAGGTTCTCGACCACGTAGCGGTTATGCACGATCTCATGGCGGACATAGATCGGGGGGCCGTAAAGCGTGAGCGCACGTTCGACGATCTCGATCGCGCGGTCTACGCCGGCACAGAAGCCACGGGGTTCGGCAAGGATGACTTTCATATGGGTACAGTTATAGATTGCAAGGAAGGCCGTAGTTCTAGCGCATTTTTTCGGGGGCGGAAATAGGAAATCGAACGCAAACCACCGAAAAAAGCGGCAGGAAGGGCCGGTTCGCTAGTGCAGTGCAGCAGCCAAAAGTTAACGTTCCAGAATGGTTCAGGCGCGGATTTCCGCCCTTTAGGCCACGCGCATTAACCTTTGCGCCATTCCGTGGTGCGCTGCAGCAGCGATAAAACCTAAAAAAGCTACAAAAATTCAATGATTTGCGGTATGATAAGATAATATTATGAGACTGACACAACATATATTCGGTATCTGCGAGCGGGTGGGGGATGGCTACTTTGAAGAGCCGCTGAATCTGCTCAGTAATATCTTCTTCATCTGGGGCGCTTATGCGGTTTTCACCTATTACCGCTCCCTTCCTGAACTCAAACGCAAAAAATTCTACGATGTACCGGTCTTGACCTTCCTGATGTTGGTGATCGGCTGTTGCAGCATGGTATTCCATGCCTACCCCACACCGGTCACGGAAGCGTTCGATACGCTGCCGATCGTCGCCTTCATCGTCATTTATTTCTTTAGCGCCATGTTCAGGATCGCGCGATGTAACATCTACCAGGCCTTGATCTGTTTCGCGGCCTTCGCGGGCTTCACGCATATGGCGGTGATGCACTTCCCGCACGCGTTCAACGACTCGATCGGCTATTTATCCAGCATGGTGGCACTCGTCATGATAGCGCTTTATCTGAACATCAAGCGCCGCGGGTCTGCACGCGCCTTTCTGCTGATATCGCTCGTCGGCATCATCTCGCTCTTCTTCCGCAGTATCGACAACGCGGTGTGCCAGTCACTCCCTATCGGTACACATTTCCTGTGGCATTCACTGAACGCTTACCTATTATATATGCTGATGATCCAGCTGGTGCGGAATGTGAATCGTAGGGGTTATCTCATGCGTAAAGCCCGTGCCGCCAAGTTGGAGCAGCAACAAACCGCTGCCCTCAAACCTGTAGCATCAAAACGGGCAAGCAAAACGGAAATGAAACGTGGCTAATCCTTACCTGTTTAAATATTGTGAGCGTGCGGGGGATGCCTCGATGTGGGCAGAGCCGATCAATACGGCGAGCAATATCGCGTTTCTGATCGCGGCGTATTTCGCCTACCGTAGTTTCAGCAAGAACAATCCGGGTTTCAAAAAGAGCTTCGACATCGTATTTCTGATCCTGAATTTGTTCACGATCGGCATCGGGAGCGCGATCTATCATATGTTCGCCACGCACGCCACGATGCTGATGGATGTGATCCCGATCACGATCTTCATCAACGTCTATCTGCTGTCATTCGTGGTGCGGATTCTGCACCAGAAGATCGGCCTTGCGTTACTGGTGTGGATATTATTCCAGGGCGTGAACGCAGCCTTCGTGATGTATGTGCCAGAGACGGCACTGAACGGGAGCGTGATGTACGCACCGGCCTATAGCATGCTGCTGGTTTTCCTCGGTCTCATGGCGGTACAGAAGAATGCAGAAGTGAAAGCAATGGCCGCCGCGGTGGGCATATTCACCACATCGCTCCTGATGCGCACGTTCGATCATGCGCTCTGCAACCTCACCGGTTTCGGCACGCATTTCGGCTGGCACTTGCTGAATGGCCTGCTGCTCTATGTATTACTCCAGATGCTGATTCGCGCGGCAGCGAAGAAGGCATAAATCTTGGCAACACTTCCCCCGCTTACCGTTCGATTGCAGAAGAAGCACGATGGCCGCATCAAGCAGGGCTATCCGTGGGTGAAGAAAAACGATATCATCGAAGATTCCTCGCTGGTGATTTCTGATCCCGGTGATCCGTGCACCATCGTAACGGCGAGTGGCGAGCCGGTAGCGGTCGGATATTACAACAACCATTCGATGATCGCCGCGCGGGTGATGAGTACGAATGTAAAGAAACCCATCGATGAGACGTTGATTTCCGAGCGACTCCGCACCGCGATGTTCAAGCGCGATAAATTGATTGGCGATCCCTATTACCGCCTCGTGCATTCGGAAGGCGATCAGCTTCCCGGTCTTGTGATCGACCGGTTTGGCAGCAGTGTGGTGGTACAGATATCGACCGCTGGTATGGAGCGCATGTTGCCGTGGGTCATCGCCGCATTAGACAAGTGGGTGAAACCCGAAACCATCGTACTCAGGAATGATACCCCTTCGCGCGAGAAAGAAGGCTTAACGCAGGAAGTAAAAGTGATCAAAGGCGAGGTGCCCGATCTCACGTTGGTCAAAGAATACGGCAGTTATTACTTCGCGGATCTGCTCAAAGGACAGAAAACCGGGTGGTTCTACGACCAGCGCGACAACCGCAATTATCTTGCGGAATTCGCACACGGAAAATCCATGCTCGATATGTTCTGCCACAGTGGCGGTTTCGGTATCGCGGCGGCGAAAGCAGGGGCTTCGCGCGTGCTGATGGTCGATAGTTCCGAGCTTGCCCTTTCGCTCGCACAGAAGAATATTGCCTACAACAAAGTGGACTCTGTTTGCAGTATACGAAGGGGAAAGGCCTTCCAGACACTCGAAGCGCTCGCCAAAGAGAAGCAAAGGTTTGATGTGATCTCGCTCGATCCGCCCGCTTTCGCCAAAACGCGGAAAGATAAAGAAAGCGGCATCAGTGGCTATGAGCGCCTTGGCTTTTTATCGGCGGCACTGACGGGCGAAGGCGGTATCGTGATGCTCACCTCCTGTTCACACCATGCATCGAAGAAAGAAGTAGAGCGTGCGGTGAGGAAAGGTTTAGAAGCGGGTGGCAGGAAAGTGGAACTCGTATCCGTGCGTGGCGCGGCACCCGATCATCCGGCGCATCCGCTCCTTCCCGAAAACGATTATCTGAAATCCGTGACGTTCCGCATGGTATCTTAGTGCGTAACCGGTGCATGCCCCCACGCGATGCCGTAGAAATACCAGCCTAAACCCACGGTGAATATCCAGTTGCCATAGAGCGCATGTTCGAGTGTCACGAGTGCGAGTGAGCGCGTTTTATAATAGGTGTGTGCGAACATCACCCCGCCGATCGCGCTCAAGATCACCGCGACTTCGTTCTTGAGCACGATATGCACGAAGCCGAAGATCATGCCGTTCACGACAAGCGTGCGCCACACCTTCTTGCCATGCACGCTTTTAAAGCGGTGGAAGAAATAACTACGGTAGAGAATCTCCTGCGGGAAGGCAGAGAGGATCGGATAGAGCGCCATCACCATGCACCACATCGGGGTGCGTTCACGCGGGAACGCGAAGAAGCGCTCCGGTATCAGAAGATAAGAAATCGCCGCAAGCAAGGGTCCCAAAATAGCGAAACGAAGGAGGATGATCCGCAGGTTTTGACGGTTTACGGCACCCCAGTTCCACTCCTGCCGGAAGGTCGTACCTTCCGCCAGATGAATGTAGACCATGCATAAAACCGATAGACACCACAGGGTGATGAACATCGGCAGGCGCATGCCCGCATACCAGGCCACCATAGGTAAGCCTATGAAAAGCAAGTAACTTTCCAAATATAGGAAGGTCGGGTTACGGTAATGCTGTTTAAGCTTTGAGATCATGATGTAAAGAACCCATAAAATGCTTGTTGACTTTCCCTTATACCACGATAGAAGTGTTGCAAATCAACTTTTACCTTTTTGGAGAACTACATGATCCGTTTATTTGCAATTGCTGCAGCTATCTTCGCTGTAACCACCGCTACCGCTCAAGCTTCTGAGAAAAAAGACGCTAAAGCTCCGGCTGCTGCTGAAGCTCAAGCTAAAGCTGGTAAAGCTGCTGAAGGTCAAGACGCTGCTAAAGCTGACCAAGCTGCTGAAGGCTCTGAAGAAGCTGCTAAAGCTCCGGCTGCTGGCGCTGCTAAAGGTGCTGAAAAAGGCGCTGAAAAAGCAAAAAAAGCTGAGTAGTTATAGATACCCGGTAGCAAACGCTACCCGTTAGATATACATCCAAGCCCTCCGGGATCACTCCCGGGGGGCTTGTTGTTTGTCGGTACATATAACTGTGAGCCGATTAGTGGTGGTGGCCGCTTATCTTCATCGCCGGATCGTCTGCCACACGTTTCTCGAGTGTGCGGCGCTCACCCTTTTCCCGCTCCAAACCGAGGGCTTCGTAGGTGGCGAGGATAGAGCGTGCCTCGGTCGCAGCATATAATGCAAAGGGATCGATTATCGGTGTGCCGATCACGGCTTCGAGTTTTGCGCGTGAACTGACGGTTGCTTTCTCCACCATCGCAGTACCTCCATCCACCAGATTCGATTTGAAAATACCAGCGGCGCTGACCGGAAGGAAATCCTCGTATGTAATCCCATCTGCATACACAAAATCGTTTTCCACCAACTGATCGAGGGATAGATGCTTCATCTGTGCAGCATCCGCTTTCAAGCCTTTTTTGGTTGGGCTGTAGCGGAAATAGGCAAGCTTGCCTTTGCGCAGCGCCGCTTCCCCGCGTGGGAAATCTTTGAAGGCTTCGCCAAGCACTTCATTATAACGGGGATCGTTCGATTTGACGGCTTCGACTTTCAGGATCGCGGTATCATAGCGTGCACGTCCTTCCGGTGTGAGTGCGACGCCGCGCTGCTCGATCTCGCCGAAACGCGCGCGGTGCTGGCCTTTTTCGGTACTTTCACCTTCGGCGAAGGTCACAGGTTCGACAAGCGCCTGGAAAGAGGTTTGACGAAGCAAGATATCCATCTCCATCTTCGGCGGACCCTGGATGATCGGTGTCATCGTGATGCCCTTGGCTTTCATGCGCGCATAGAGCAGGTCGATATCGAGTACGCGCGGTGTCAGATGGTTGATATGCGGGCCTTGGAAACTGGCCACGTCGGCAAGTAACGCATCGGTTCTAAGCAAGGTTTCATAGGTCGACTTCGATACCGCCGCTTGTTCATGCCAGCGGAAGGTCTTCATCGCTTCACTGATAAACGTCTCTGCCTCCGTTGCAGAAAGTCCGCCGCGGCTCTCGAACGTGCGTACGAGTTCGAGCAATTTAGGCGAGAATATCTGGCGCTTGGCGAGTGCGTCTTTCGCAAGTGCTGCCGCGTCAGCATGTTTTGCTTCCAAGATATCCATACGGAGTACCGAAGTGAAGACGCGGAACGGATTGGTCGCCAGTGCATCTTCCGTAATCGGACGGAACGCGGTGGAGTGCACCGGAAGATTGGCTACGGTCAGATCATAATAATCGACTGGATACATGCCCATGACCGCGAATACACGCGCCATGTTCTTCATCTCATCGGCGGTGCCGAGGCGGATGGCGCCGTGGCGCTCTTCGGTTACGCGGGCGAGCGTTCCTTTCGGATCCTGTCCCAACACTTCATGGTTCACTTCACGGACGGTGTCGACGAGCGTCTGATAAAGCGGCACCTCCATTGCATACATCCGGGAAAGGGCGCGTGCGAACTGTGCGCGTATCTCATTCATCGGCAGGTAGGTATCAGGCATCCAGCATCCTTTTTATGCAAGGCACATTCTACCTGAAGTCGCATCAAAATCCACCTAGGAGATCGTAAAAATGCAGTGCGTATAAAGAAAACCGTCCTTGGCATAAAGAACGTCTTTATACCTAAAGACTAAGAAAATCAGCAGGATAAAACAAATCTTTATGGATTCTTTATACAATACCGTTCCAAACCACATGGTTGACTTATCTCCATGGACGTAGAACTAATAGGTTACATACACGAGAGAGCGCGATTTATGTCGAATAAGACGATCACCATGCCGGCGAATCCCAGTAACATCATCAGCATCAATGAAATGGCGGAGTTGTTACAAGCACTGACAGCGCTCAAAAAAGGCAGAAAAGGTGTGCGTCTCCCGGTGGAGTGGACCGGTGTTGCGGGCAAGGTCGCAGATGCATTCAACGAAGTCGTGGAAATCAACGAACGTATGGCGGGTGAGCTCGGCCGCCTCAGCAAACTCGTCGGTAAGGACGGTAAACTTTCGCAGCGCCTTTCTGTCGGTGATGTCGAGGGTTTTTGGCGTGGCTCGGTCGAATCGGTAAACGAACTGATCGACGATCTGGTGCACCCGACTTCAGAAACCGCCCGCGTGATCGGTGCGGTGGCGCAAGGGGATCTTTCCCAGATGATGGCGCTCGAGATCGACAACCGCCCGCTGCAAGGTGAATTCTTACGCACAGCAAAAACGATCAACACGATGGTGGACCGACTCGGCTCCTTCGCCGCCGAGGTGACGCGTGTGGCGCGTGAGGTCGGTACGGAAGGGAAACTCGGTGGTCAGGCAAAAGTGAAGGGTGTCGCAGGCACCTGGAAAGACTTGACCGACTCGGTGAACATGATGGCGGGTAACCTGACCGGTCAGGTACGTAACATCGCCGAAGTGGCAACGGCAGTGGCCGGCGGCGACTTGTCCAAAAAAGTGACGGTAGACGTCAAAGGAGAAATCTTAGAGCTCAAAAACACGATTAACACGATGGTGGATCAGCTCCGCTCCTTCGCATCGGAGGTGACCCGCGTGGCACGTGAGGTAGGTACGGAAGGGAAACTCGGTGGTCAGGCGCAGGTGGAAGGTGTCTCCGGTACGTGGAAAGACTTGACCGACTCGGTGAACTCGATGGCATCGAACCTGACCGGCCAGGTGCGTAACATCGCGCAGGTGACCACGGCGGTGGCGAACGGGGATCTTTCGAAGAAAATTACGGTGGACGTCAAAGGCGAGATTCTCGAGCTCAAAAACACCGTCAACACGATGGTGGACCAGCTGAACTCCTTCGCCGCCGAGGTGACCCGCGTGGCACGTGAAGTGGGTACGGAAGGGAAGCTCGGTGGTCAGGCGAAAGTGGAAGGTGTCGCAGGCACCTGGAAAGACTTGACCGATTCCGTGAACTCGATGGCAGGTAACCTGACCGGCCAGGTGCGTAACATCGCCGAGGTGTCGACCGCCATTGCATCGGGCGACTTGTCCCGTAAGATTACGGTGGACGTCAAAGGGGAAATTCTGGAACTGAAAAACACCATCAACACGATGGTGGACCAATTATCCTCCTTCGCCGCCGAGGTGACCCGCGTGGCACGTGAGGT
>RGZB01000052.1 GCA_010031735.1 Pseudomonadota bacterium
CAGGGCATGTAAGCCTTCATGCGCGGCTAAGCGCGGGTCCGTAAGCGTGCCCACCTTGCCGACACTCATCTCGCCCCTGCCGGTTTCGCGGTTGAAGCGAGCACCGGGCTTGCCGTTCACCTGCGTGCGGTTTGCGAGCAGGTCATCCATTTCCACACCGAGCCCGATTTTGTGCGCTGCTTCACTCGTCAGGCGGAAGGTCTCTTCGGCGGGGATGGGTTGTTCGCTGAAACGCACACCGAGCGGAAAGGTCATATCCGCCACATCGGCTTGCGGTTTGCCAAGCACGCCCGCTTTAAGTGCGATGAGGTTCGCAAGTGCATCCGAAGCATCGATTGCATCAGCAGCGGTTTGGATGAGTGGCTCTGAGATTCTTTTTTCCTGCAGGATGGCATCCGCCACTGAAAGATCAGGGGCAAGTATTTTCTGTTGTGCGGCAACGAGCGGCATGGCCGAACCTATCGCGCGCTCGATTCTTTCCCTGCCTTCCGTCGCGAAGATATCGCGTAGGCGCTCTGTCGCTTCGATGCGTGCTGTATTATCTTCTGAACTGCAGAATGCCATGGTGTGGATGAACACCGGCACGCGCCACTCATGGAAGGGCTTTCGCACCTGCTCCCAATGCCGGGTTTTTAGGGATTCGATATCATCCATAGGTTCTTCATATGTAACACTCGCTAGGATAACGGTAATTTATGAAGAAAAGATGAAGAAGGAAGGAATATTATTTCTTGAATTACAATAGGATAAATGGCTAAAACTTCTCGTCGCCGTATACGCCCCAGAGATTGCGGCGGTGGATGAAGCCTTTTTCGCCGCCGACACGCACCTTGCACCACTCCTCTTTGCACTCGACGAGTTCAGCCACGACACCTTGCTCCGCGTACGCGACCGTTTGGGAGTTTGCCTCTGCATCTTCATGGAGTGCTTGCGTACCGTTCAAGATCACCACCGTGCGGTCTGAAGAAAGCATGCTACGGTGCACCCAGCCTTCCTCACCGTCGATATCTTTCACTTTGCGCCAGTTCTCGAATTCGGCGATCACCTCAACCGGCATGGCTTTACGCACGATGACATAGCGCACCGGATAACGCAGTCCCGGGCCGTTACGGATGTTGGCTTCGTCCGACTTCACGGAAGCATAGCGTGGAAGTGGCGGCTCGCTTGCCTGGACACCGAATGCCGTCGTCAGCAAAACCACCAATAGAATATAAAGTCGCATCGTATATTTCATAACCTTGGGCTTACTATATATACAAAATGAGACAAAATGAAAGACTTGTTAAGTGCCCGCACGCTGGTTAAAGTGCCGCCGTATGCCCGCCATGAAAGACGTATCGCTGATTGTCACCCGCAAGCTGCCCGCTGGCGTTGAAAAACGCATGTCGGAATTGTTCCAGACCACACTCAATACCACCGATGTACCCTTCACGCGTATGCAGATGCTGGCTGCTGTAAAAAAAGCCACCGTGCTCGTCGCCACCGTCACCGACACGATCGACGCCGGCATCATCGAGGCCGCAGGCCCCAACCTGAAGCTGATCGCGAATTTTGGTGTCGGCTTCGATCATATCGATATCGCCGCTGCGGAGCGCCGTGGCATCATGGTGACAAACACCCCGAGTGTGCTGACGAACGATACCGCCGATATGGCACTTGCACTCATCCTCGCTGTGCCGCGCCGCTTGCATGAAGGCGAACGGTTGGCACGTTCCGGTGAATGGAAAGGCTGGGCGCCGACACAAATGCTCGGTCGTCGCATCGGTAGTAAGAAACTCGGGATCGTCGGTTTAGGGCGCATCGGCCAGGCCGTTGCACGGCGTGCACGCGCGTTCGGCCTTAGCATCCATTACCATAACCGCAAACCACTCCATCCTTCGATCGAGAAAGAACTCGAAGCAACGTATTATCCTTCGGTCGATGCGCTGCTGCCCGCGGTCGATATCCTGTCGCTCCATTGCCCATATACGAAGGATACGCATCACTTGCTGACCGCACCACGTATCCGCAGCATGCATAAACACAGCTATATCATCAACACCTCGCGCGGACCGGTGATCGATGAGGCGGCACTCGTCGCAGCTTTGAAAGACCGCCATATTGCAGGTGCAGGCCTTGATGTGTATGAGAAGGAGCCCATCATCCATCCGGAACTGCTGACGCTCGATAACGTCGTACTGATTCCCCATATGTGCTCAGCGACCGAAGAGGCACGCACCGAGATGGGCGAGAAGGTGTTGATCAATATCATGTGTTTCTTTGATGGCCACCGGCCACCGCCGGACCGCGTGCTGGCTGAGCGCGCCGCGTAGTTATTGCATCCGGAATAAGACGGTGAGCGTCGTTACCGCCAGCACCAAGTAGGTAATCATCACCGAGAAGCGCAGACCGTAGTGATACGCGAGTTTCTCGATGTTCGATTCTTTTTCCAGATTGCGGATCTCATTTTCCATCATGTGGTAATGCTGACGCGCCTCGGTGAAACCCACACTGTCCTGGCTTGCAAGCGTCGCATCGGCCACGATCTTGAACAGGCTGTTCAGGTTGCCTTCACGCGCCGCTTTATCGAGCCGTGTTTTCAGTTCACGCTGGATCGTATCGCTATGGAAGGATTCCATGTAGGTAGCAAGGCGGATGTTCATCCACGCCGTGATCCCTTTCAGCACGCGGATACGGGATTGACCTTGTGCCACGGTGAGGAGTGCGAGCGACATGATCTGCGGGTTACTCGCAAGTGAAGGGAAGCGCTGGATGGATTTGACGCGGATGTCATCCTGAAGGTCGAGACGTTGTGCGATGAACCCTGCGACATGGCGGTCCATCGGGTCATTTTCCTTGGCACGCGAGATACCGATTTCATCGAGTGCCACCATCAGATCCGGAAGCGAACGTACCACACGCCCCTCGAACATCGTGCTCTGACATGCAAGCGTAGGGTTCATATTATAGAGGCACCGCTCGATACCGAAGCCGATACTGGTTTTGCGTGCATGCACATATTCCCGCGAAGGCTGCCATTCGAGTACACTTGCATCGTAGCTTAGTGGATCGTCTTGCAGGGTAATCCAGTAATCGACCATACGATCATTAATCATGGTGCCGACCCATTGGATCATCTCGCGGTTTCCTTTGTAATAACCATACGCGATGAAGGTGCCGAAAGCATCTGGATGCACCGCGTAGTCTTTGTATCGGATGGGACCATTCGAATCGAGCACGGAGAGTACCCGCGACAGTTTTTCATCCTGTATCACCATGGTCGCGACACTCGGGTTGGGGTTAGACCCACCCGCCAAATCGTTTAATATCTCAGCCTGCCCGTTGTCTTTGACCGAAAGACGTACCCAACGCACCAGATCGACCAGCTTGAGTGTCGTCTTTGCCTTCATCCAATGGGTAAAGAAACTATAGGCGACATGGCGGCGGCTGTAGTGCAATTTCTGGTCGAAATCGAACGGCGCCGGTGCTTCCTTCACGCCTTTGGCATTCAGGTGCAAGGCCGCAGGACGACGGTTGATCCAGTTGGAGAACTGCTCCATGCCCCAACGGTCTTCGTCGTCGAGCAGCAGGCCCTTCAGTAATTGCTGGAAGCGCGTAGAGGTCTTGAGGCGTACACCCGCAAACGATTCCACGGCCGCTTCGAAAGAGCCAAGCTCCAGACGCTTGATGATGATGCCTTCCGTACTTTCTTTTTCGAACGGCTCATGTCCAGAGATCGCATGCAAAAGTACCATGCCTAGCGCATAAAAATCGGTGCTCTGGTCGAGTTTTCCTTTTCCCGCTGGGTGGCAGATCGCACGCTCCAGCGTCTCGAATGCCGCCTTTTGCGAATAACCACAGAAATCCGAGACATTCTCGACCAGGGTCAGCATCGACGACGTGGTGTCGAAATAAATCGTATGGGCGTTCAGTTTCCCATAGACGATGTTGTGCGACTGAAGTGCCCGAAGCGCCTCATACAGCGGGGTGAGTATACGCTCGATCAGGAAGTCCTCTGGCAGCGGACCTTGCTGTTCAATGATGTCAAAGAGCGGCATGCCTTTCGGCTTTTTGACGATGAGGGCCTGCCGCTCACCTTTATCGGTCTCTATCTTACCGATATCGATAATGGCACACACATTCTTCGGTTCATGGCGCTGAAGGGCTTCGATTGCCTTGATCGGGACCGGATACCGGTTGTCGAACACCAGGCAATAGACGTTATTGAACGCATTCACGCCGGGTTGTTTGATGGAGCTGTCTTCCGCCGGATGGGCTGCCGCGAATTCACTCGAAAGCTCAGGGATCACTTCTTCAAAGCGCACCTTGAAGCGCGGGTCGATGAACCCGTCTTTCAGTACCTCCTGCCCCGTTAGTTCCGAGGTGATATCGGGGGCTGGTGCTGCTTTTTCATCCGCCATACGCTTACCTTTTCTGCCCCCTAAGATACTTCAACGCCGTGTTTTTTCCAAACAGCGTTGGTTAAAATCCCTTCTCTTGGCCGCATAATCTCATGATGCGTGCTGTTTTAGCTATAGAAATAGTGCTTGCGTTTCTATCCAAAAGGCGTATCTTCCTCTCCCGGTAATGATAATTATTCTTAAATAGATGTGAGGTCTGGATGCGTTTGTCTCTTTTTGCACTGCTGTTTACCTGTACCACCCTATTCACCGTCGCCGAACTCCGTGCCGAAGAAGCACCGGAAAAAGAAGAGACGACCGGCTATTCCCTCATCATCAAAGGACATACCTTCACGCCTTCCGAGATCACCATCCCGGCCAATAAAAGGGTGAAATTGATTATCGATAACCAAGATGATTCCGCAGAAGAATTCGAAAGCCACGAATTGAACCGCGAGAAAGTCATCGCAGCGAAATCCAAAGGTGTCGTGCTGATCGGGCCACTGAAACCAGGTTCGTACAAATTCGTGGGCGAATTCCACGAAGAGACCGCTAAAGGCACGATCATCGTGAAATAGTATAGTTCTATGTTTTCCAGCGCCATCATCATCTTCCGTGAAGTATTTGAGATAGTATTGATCGTCGGCATCATCATGGCGGCAACGCGCGGCCTTGCCGGTCGTGGCCGCTGGGTAGCGATTGGGCTTGGTGGGGGTGCGCTGGGTGCTGGTATCGTCGCACTGTTCGTCGAAAGCATTTCCGCGTTGGCGGATGGCATGGGGCAGGAACTCTTCAATGCCTCGATCCTGTTCGTGGCCGCCGCCTTCATCGGCTGGACGGTGCTCTGGATGGCAAAACACTCCCGCGAGATGGTCGCACACATGCGCAAAGTGGGTAAAGACGTGTCGGAAGGGAACCTGCCGATGTATTCGATCGCTGCGGTCGTAGGCCTCGCATTGCTGCGCGAAGGTTCTGAAATTGTTCTCTTCACCTTCGGTATGCTCGCAAGCGGACAATCGATCAGCAGCATCTTGGGTGGCGCTGCCCTCGGCACGATTGCCGGATTGATCGTCGGTATGCTTGTGTATACGGGACTCGTGAAGCTCTCCACCAAACATATCCTGCAAGTCACCAGCTGGCTTCTGATTTTCCTGGTGGCCGGCATGGCATCACAAGGTGCGAAATATCTCTCCGCTGCAGGCTATTTCTCGGATTTCTCTGAAACCGTGTGGGATAGCTCGCAGATTGTCTCGGATGAAGGCTTCCTGGGTAAAACGCTCGGCGTACTGATTGGTTACAGCGCCCGCCCGGAACTGATCCAACTGATCTTCTACAGTGCCACGCTCCTGGTGCTTGTGGCCCTGGTGAAACTCCCGCAGTATAAAGCCTTCCAGACACTGAAGACACGTATCGCAGCGCTATTTTGTCTCTTTTCGATGTTTGCACTGATCCTGCCGAGCGATGCTGCCGCAGCAGGCAAGCAAGTGTATAATCCCTATGTCGAGAAAGGTGAGCTTGAGGTCGAATCGAAGGGTAACATCACAGATAACGACGAAATCAACCGCGCGACCAGCCTCTCTGTCGGCTACGGCTTCACGGACTACTGGGCTTCTGAACTCTATGTCGAAGTCGAGCATGAAAAAGGCCAATCGTGGGGACTTACCGAATACGAATGGGAAAATAAATTCCAACTGACGGAACAAGGCGAATATTTCTTCGATGTCGGCGCGCTCACGGAAATCGCCATTTCACAAGAAGACGATCATGCGGACGAGTTTTCCGCTCGCCTGCTTTTGGCCCATGACCAAGGCAAATTCCTCCACTTGGCGAACATCATCCTTTCCCATGAACTGAATGAACATGCACGCGACGGCATCGAATACGGTCTGGCGCTCAGCACGCGTTACAAACTCGATAAGATGTTCGAGCCGGGCCTAGAGCTGCACAGCAACTTCGGGCGCTTCCAGGATCATGAAAGCCTAGATGAACAAAGCCACCAATTCGGCCCAGTGATATACGGTAAGTTGCCGCACGGTTTCAAATACGATGTGGGCTATCTGTTCGGTTTATCCGAAGGTGCACCGGACGGCGAAGTGAAATGGATCGTCGAATACGAAATGCGTTTCTAGCATTCCGTCTATTCCCTATACAGATTTTAACGGCTGAAAGGATCCTTGATCAGGATCGTGTCGTCACGTTCGGGGCTCGTCGATAGGATGTCCGCTGGCACTTCGAGCAGTTCCTCGATACGGCGGATGTATTTGATCGCGTTCGCCGGCAGGTCACGGTAGGAACGCGCACCGCTCGTGCTCTCGCTCCAACCCGGGAAGGTCTCGTAGATCGGTTTTACGTTCGCCTGCGCTTTGATCGAGGCCGGGAAGTAATCGTATTGCTTGCCTGCATATTCATAACCCACGCAGATCTTCAGTTCCTTCATGCCATCCAGCACGTCGAGTTTCGTGAGTGCGATACCGTTGATGCCAGCGATCTTCACCGCCTGGCGCACCATCACGGCATCGAACCAGCCGCAGCGGCGCTTACGTTTCGTCACCGTACCGAATTCATGGCCGCGTGCACCTAAGCCCTCGCCCACTTCATTATCCTGTTCCGTCGGGAACGGGCCGGAGCCCACGCGCGTCGTATAGGCTTTCGTAATACCGAGCACATACCCGATGCTACCCACTTTAAGGCCGGAGCCCGTGAATGCAGAACCGGTGACGGTATTTGACGACGTCACATACGGGTAGGTACCATGGTCGTCATCGAGCATCACGCCTTGTGCACCTTCGAACAGAATGCGTTTGCCTTCGCGGTTCAGTTTATCGAGCAGCAGCCATGCCGGTTGCACGAATGGAAGGATCTTCGGCGCTACTTTATCCAAGAATGCGAGCACGTCTTTCGCGTTCAGCGGTTCTGCACCCAAACCTTTACGGAGTGCATTGTGGTGGAAGAGCAGTGCATCCACGCGCTCTTTCAGGATATCCTTATCGGAAAGGTCACATACACGGATCGCACGGCGGCCGACTTTGTCTTCGTATGCAGGGCCGATGCCACGACCGGTGGTGCCGATCTTGCTCTCCCCACGTGCCGCTTCTGCGGCTTTATCGAGCTGGCTGTGTACCGGCAGGATAAGTGCTGCGTTTTCTGCGATCACCAGATTCTTCGGGCTGATATCTACACCCATCGTCTTCACCCGCTCGATCTCTTCGAGTAATGCCTCCGGGTCGATCACCACACCGTTACCGATGATAGAGATCTTCCCTTTACGCACCACACCGGAAGGGAGCAGCGAAAGCTTATAGGTCTTGCCGTCGATGACGAGCGTATGACCCGCGTTATGGCCGCCCTGGAAACGTACGATCACATCGGCTTTCTCTGAGAGCCAATCGACGATCTTACCTTTTCCTTCATCTCCCCACTGGGAGCCGATCACGGCAACGTTGGTCATAATAAAAATCCTGTTATTTAGCGACGGCGGCGAGTATAGTGCCTTGCTTTTGAAAGTCTAGACTTCTATTCGCGAGTAAACCCATGGACTGGTTGGACGATTCCCATACTAAACCGATCATCTCGGCGCGTGCCATCATCGTGCACCCCTATGCGCCGCGGGAGGATTTCCTGCGTTCGCCGGAAGACCGCCTGGATGAGGCCAAAGGCCTGGCCGAAGCCATTTACCTGAAAATCGTCGATGCGCTCACCGTCCAGGTGCGCAAAATCAACCCAGCGCTCTATCTTGGCACCGGGAAAGTCGAGGAAATCGGCGAAAAAGTGAAAGCCGGCCAGGTCGAACTCGTGGTGGTCGATACGGAGATATCCCCCGGCCAACAACGCAATCTGGAAGAGGCTTGGGGCTGTAAGGTCATCGACCGAACCGCACTCATCCTAGAAATCTTCGGCGAAAGGGCACGTACCAACGAGGGCGTGTTACAGGTCGAACTCGCCACCCTGGAATACCAGAAAAGCCGCCTGGTTCGCAGCTGGACACACTTGGAACGCCAACGCGGCGGTTTCGGCTTCACGGGCGGCCCGGGTGAAACCCAGATCGAGATCGACAGGCGGATGGTCAGGGACCGCATCGCGCTCATCAAAGGCGAACTGGAGAAAGTGAAGCGCACCCGCTCGCTCCACCGTAAATCTCGCGATTCCGTACCCTACCCGATCGTGGCTTTGGTCGGTTATACCAATGCGGGCAAATCCACCCTTTTCAACCGCTTGACGGGTGCCACGGTGCTCGCCAAAGACATGCTGTTCGCTACACTCGACCCAACGATGCGGCTCATCACCCTGCCCTCGAAGCAGAAGGTCATCATCTCCGACACGGTGGGTTTCATCTCGAACCTGCCGACCGAACTCGTCGCTGCCTTCCGTGCGACCTTGGAAGAAGTGATCGAGGCCGACATCATCCTGCACGTACGCGATATGGCGGCTTATGATACCGATGCGCAGAAGATCGATGTCAACAAGGTGCTGACGGGCTTGGGACTCGGCGCCAAGATCGAAAGTACCGTGATCGAAGTACTCAATAAAACCGATAAGCTTGAGACCAGCCCCCGCACCGACCATCCGAAATGGGTGGCGATCTCGGCCCTGACCGGTGAAGGCTGCGACGAACTGCTAAAGATCGTCGATCAGAAACTCTCCGAATCGGGTATCAAGATCACCGCTTCCATCCCGGCGGCAGACGGCAAGCTCCTTGCCTGGTTATATCGCCACGGCAAACAGGTGGATGCCGTGCCGAACGAGGATAAAATGGACGTGAGCGCCATTCTTTCTGCCGAGGATGTCGAACGCTTCGAGGCGTTGAAGAAGCAAGGCCAGAAATAACGATTCATTAACCTTTTTCCCTTACAATCCATAGAATTGGTATTTGAAGGGAGTGGTTATGCATAGCGATTTAATGAGGATGCCGCCGAGGATTCTTACCCAATACGGCACGAGCGGTGACCCCAAGGAAGACGCACTTTTCTGGATGATGGCTATAGAACAGGCCGTGAAACTCTTTGGCCAATACATGACACTCGCCGATATCCGCGAGGCGGTGGATGAGATGATCACCGCAGCAGGATCTGTCAAAGCCGTGAAAGGCACACTCGATAAAACCGTGGCAGGCACGGTCGGTTTCGTCGGGCGCATAGAACAGCAAGGCGATCTCAAGGCAGAATTAGCGGATTTTCCACAAGCGGTAGACCGCATGCAGACCGATCTCCGCGCGTTAGTGAGGGTGGTCGAAGGCCTTCACGATTCCGTATTCACGCCGCTTAAAGAAGGTCTTATCCCAGGCGCCACCGCGAAAGATAGCGGCTCCTCCGTCGAGGTGCGGATAGATAAGGACGAAGATCCTGAAATCTCCGCGAAAGCCCAGCGTTTACTGGGCAGCAGCAATGTCATGCGCGCCCTGAATCATAATCTGCTGGCGGGCATGACAGGCGAAGTGTACACCCTCAAGGAAGACGGCGGTTCGGTTACGCAACGTTACAATGTGGATGTATTCGGATCCTTCAAAAACGTAGGACAACTGGCGAGGGACCGGCTTGTATTCGGCCGCGCCCCTAATCCTGACGACAAATAAACAGTTTATTCTGAAGGTCGGTTATGCTAGTAAACCAGCCCTATGCCGACCATCGACCCTTCCATACTCTCCGACCGTCCCGAACTCGACCTCACGGTCCCGGGTGGCGAGAATAAAGTGCTGATGCACAGTTGCTGCGCGCCCTGTTCCGGCGAGCTGATCGAAGGCATGGTGAAAGCCGGCATCGACCTTACCATCTTCTTCTACAATCCGAACATCCATCCGAAGAAGGAGTACGAGATCCGCAAATCCGAGAATATCCGCTATGCCGAGAAACTGAACATCCCCTTCGTCGATGCGGATTACGATGTGCAGAATTGGTTCGCACGTGCCAAAGGCATGGAAAAAGACCCGGAACGCGGCCGTCGCTGCTCGATGTGTTTCGACATGCGGTTCGAGCGCACCGCGCTCTATGCCCACGAGAATAATTTCAAGGTGATCACCAGCTCGCTCGGTATCTCCCGCTGGAAGAACATGGACCAGATCAACGAATCAGGACTGCGCGCCGCGTCGCATTACGAAGGGGTGGAATATTGGACGTACAACTGGCGCCAGCAAGGTGGCGGTGCCCGCATGTACGATATCGCGAAGCGCGAGGAATTCTATAAACAGGAATATTGCGGCTGCATCTACAGTTTACGCGATACCAATGAATGGCGCGAATTCAAAGGCCGCGAAAAGATCCAGATCGGCGAAGAATTCTATCGTCAGAAAATCGAAGAGCCGAAACAAGGCGAAGGTGCATGAGCGCACTGCTTGCCCACAGCGACCTGCTCGGCTATATCGCCGCGTCGCTCACCACCGGCTGCTTTATCCCGCAAGCGTTCCGCATTGCCAGAACCCGCCACACCGAAGGCATGTCGGTCGCGATGTATGTGATCTTCACCCTTGGGGTGGGGATGTGGCTTATCTACGGTATCGTGACGGGGAGCAACCCCATCATCGCTTCGAACGTCTGCACGATCCTGCTATCGGCGTTTATCCTCGCCCGCCTGATCTATCTGCGTCGTAGCAAATAACTTAGTTATCACCGGCCGGTTTCAGCTGGTTGTCGAGCTGGAACAGTAACACGCATTCCTCGGTTTCTTTCGTCACGTCGTACTTTGTGTTGTCCAGGGTTTGCGCACAGCCGGTGGTATTGCTACCGTTCAACCCGCGGATACGGCCCTTGTTGGTGATACCGTCGTCCATTTTACTGTCGATGTTGAATGCATCTTCCGGTTTGAGTGCCGCAGCATCATTCGTGCCTGAACCATCCGCACGGCCGATACCGAAATGGTTGCCGATGGAGTTCGCGTCATAATCCACGAAGTAACCCGCCCCTGCGATTTTCGAAGCAGGTACGTTTTTATCGACGATACCCGCCGCGCCTGTGCCCGACATTTTAGAAGCACCGATCATGCTTGCGAGTTGCAGATGTTGCCAGGCAAGTGCGCCTTCGGTAGCCCACGGAATGGTCTCGTCGCCGTTACCATTATGTGTTTCGGTGGCACCGAAATAGGATTGCGCTTCGGTCATATCGCCCGGCAGTTCGTTGTATTTGTCTTGGAAGCGCGTAAATGCACCACGGAAGCTCTCGGTTTCCGAAATCACCGCGCGCACTTTACCTGCACGCATCAGGTTACGGCCTGCCGTCAGTGCCATCAGGAGCACCGCGATGATCACAATCGCGATGGCAAGTTCCACGAGCGTTACGCCGCGTGTGGTGTCTACGTTCCGGTGATTCTGGTTATTCCAAACGCTCATAGCTTCCTCCTGGAAATGCGAATCTTAGGATTGTACCAGAAAGCGTGCGCCATGAAAAAAGATTTTATTCAAAAACAGTGGCTTGAACTTCTTTTGCGTATCAGTGGGTTGGGGAGGTCACACCCGGGTGAAATCGAGGAACACCGGTTGCCCGCGGATGGCTTTTGCCTCATAACGCGTGGTGAGATGGTCTTTGGGTGCAGGATACCAGTCCTTGGCACTTTCAGCGAGCCAGCGGAAACGCCCCTCTGTTTGCTGTTCCATCATCTTCACTAATATCCAGATGGCATACTGTTTATCGTCGGTCGCGAGCCGCAGACGCGCACCCGGTTTCATCACGCGGTGGAGTATCTCGAGGGTCGCTTCATTCACGATGCGACGCTTGTTGTGCTTCTTCTTCGGCCATGGATCGGGAAATAGAATATAGACACGCTCCAGACATGCATCCGGTAATTTCTCGAGGAGCAGTCGTGCATCGTCGATAAAGAGCTGCACGTTCTTAAGATCATGTTTCTCGATGTGCCCGAGGGCAGCGGCGATGCCATTCGTGAACACCTCACAGCCGATGTAATGCACGTTCGGATTCGCTTTCGCCTGGCCTGCCATGTGCTCACCTGCGCCGTATCCGATCTCGAGCCAAACCGGTTTGTTCGGCAACTTCACTTCGCCTTCCTCCGGCAACGTGATCTGGATTTTCGGAAGCAGCGTTTCCATACGCTCGGCCTGCGTACCACGAAGGCCGCGCATCTGCCTGCGTCCGAACGAACTCAGATATTTGGGACGTTTAGAATCCATAATTCTCTATTTCTTAAGCGCGGATGATATCCTGTTTGGACGTCAGCGAAAAGTGTGATGGTTCAAGAACCGTAACGCTAAGTGTATGGTGAAATACACGCGGAACGGAAGCGCGGAACCATTACGCTTTGCAGCAATGCCAGGCGGGATAGGAACGTGCCTAGCGGATCTTATCCACTAAATCTAACTTCTCCCACGAGAAGCCGCCGTCTTTTTCCGGCGCACGCCCGAAATGGCCGTATGCTGCGGTGCGGTTATAGATCGGGCGGTGCAGTTTCAAGTGCTCGCGGATACCCCACGGGGAAAGATCCATCGCTTTCGTCAGACGTTCTGCCAGCTCCATATCCGGCATCTTGCCCGTATTGTGCGTGTCGACATACACAGAGAGCGGCTTCGCCACACCGATTGCATACGCGATCTGGATCGTGCAGCCTTTAGCTAAACCTGCACCCACCACGTTTTTCGCTAAATAACGCGCAGCATATGCCGCCGAACGATCGACCTTGGTCGGGTCTTTACCGGAGAATGCGCCGCCGCCGTGCGGTGAAGAACCACCGTACGTATCGACGATGATCTTACGGCCCGTAAGTCCCACGTCGCCGACCGGGCCACCGATCACGAATTTGCCGGTCGGATTCACATAGAATTCCTTCTCATCGCACATCCAGCCTTTCGGCAGCGTCTGCTCGACATACGGGCGGATCATCTCGCGCACTTGTTTCTGCGTATAATCCGGGGAGTGCTGGATCGAAACCACCACCGATTTCGCAGAGACCGGCACATGGTTCTTATAATGGAGCGTGACTTGGCTTTTCGCATCCGGACCCAAGCCTTTTAACTTGCCGGCATGGATATCGGCGAAGATATGGCGGAGGATTTTATGCGAGTAATAGATCGTCGCGGGCATCAGCTCGTCGGTTTCATCGCTTGCATAACCGAACATGATGCCTTGGTCGCCCGCACCTTCTTTTTTCTTGTCTTTGTTATCCACACCTTGTGCGATATCCGGCGA
>RGZB01000053.1 GCA_010031735.1 Pseudomonadota bacterium
GCGGTCGTTGTGGAAAGCTACCGTAAAACGCTAACTGCCGGCAATCTCCAGACCCTAGACGATATAGCCGCTCGCGATGATCCGAAATTTTCGGGAGTCTCCGAAATCCAATATGCAGCGATGCGGGCGAAACAGGCGGGTGTCGCCATCTTGGGTGGAGAACCACCGTTATCGGAAGAAGTGCAGGCACTGCAGACCCAAGGATATTCCATACCGGATATGTGCAGTTATTATTTCCTAAGACAGATACCGCAATATAAGCGCGAAAATAACCCCCTCGTAGAAAACCCCGAAGCCTTACTTGAAGCATTCATGCAGCGTATGCATGCCGGTCTTCCCGCAATCCAAGAACAGGATTTGAGCTATTCCCAATTCCTGACGGTCTTCAAAGAACGCTTGGGCGTGGACTTCGATATTGCTTCGATCACCCCTACCCTGGTACGTGGGGAAAACGAGCCAGGATCCAATTTCTTCCAGAAAATCGGCCATCACGTGGGATTACGTCGTGACCCTAATCTCCTGCGCGTTATTGATGAGGCATTAGAACAGAATGCGTGTGTGATGGTCGCTTATGGTGCCGGGCATTTAGTCACTTTGCGTCCTGCGCTCGAAGCCGGCCTGGGTGCATCCGTGGATTCTCAACCTTTTCCGCCCGGCGTCTTGCCCCGCCTATTTCCCGAAGGTATGGGTGCCGCGAATGAGGCCGTCAAGCAAGGTCGCAAAGCCACACGTGCAGAAGATCCACCGCCACGTCCTTAGGATTGCCCATCATTTGAATGCGATGTGTTTGTAGATGAAAACCAGTGTTTTAAATACAATGAAAAAAGCATACAGGCGCGCGCTCCATGTCCACACCGCACGGGACGTGTTTTTCGAACAGCGTACCACCACCCACGACCACCAGAATACCAGCGGTGTAATACAGAAACGGAAAATGACATACGCGGGCGAACCGATGAATTTTTCGTAATCGTCCCCGACCATGATCTGTTGGTAGATCGTCGTGATCGCGATGATAAGGAGGAAGGGAATGAAAAACGCCTTCCAGAGTTTCGCCCGGCCTTTCGTCGCATCGACAAAGAATTGTTTGCTGGCTTTGATATAGTAAATCGGTTCTTGCAGCATTCCATCGCTTCAGGTTGGTTTCTGAAAAACTATACCTGTCCGATGGGTCGCCCACAACAAAGAAAGGACACATCTCGTGAGAGATGTGTCCTCCTTACCAGCTAATTATCGGTGAATAATTAGTGGTAATTGCGAGAGTCATCGCCTTTGTGTTTATCGGCAGAGCGCTCGAGTTTCTTGCCCCCTGCTTGGATATCTTGGCCAGCACCCTCCATCGTATTACAAGCAGAGATACCTGCCGTCATTGCGATGAGTGCGAGGGTCATGATGAATATACGCATGCTTCTTCTCCAATAAAGTTACCGGATAACCGGCATTGGGACCAACGATAAATTCCTGCGCATAACTTTTCGATGTGAGGGATGGTATTAAAATATAAGGATTTTATGAATGTCAGACTTCGTCTTTTTTCCAGATGGGTTTCCCCGAACCCGGCAAACCATATTCTGCCCATTTCCTTGTCACTTCGTCGATGATGTCATCCGTCATGCGGATTTTCGTGCCCCACTCGCGTGTGGTTTCCGGTTCAATCTTGGTCGTCGCATCGATGCCCATCTTGCTGCCCAACCCTGAAACCGGCGAGGCAAAATCGAGATAGTCGATCGGCGTATTCTCCACCATCATCACGTCGCGCACCGGATCGACATTCGTCGAGATCGCCCAAATCACATCATTCCAATCCCGCGCGTTGATATCGTGATCGACGACAATCACGAACTTCGTATACATGAACTGACGGAGATACGACCACACCCCCATCATGATGCGTCGTGCATGCCCGGCATATGCTTTCTTGATACTCACCACCGCGACACGGTAAGAACATCCTTCCGGCGGTAACCAGAAATCCACGATCTCCGGGAACTGCTGTTTGAAGAGCGGCACGAACACATCGTTCAGCGCTTCCCCGAGAACGGAAGGTTCATCCGGCGGGCGGCCGGTATAGGTGCTTAAGTAAATCGGGTTCTTGCGCATGGTGATCGCCGTTACCGTGAATACCGGGAAGGGTTCCACGCTGTTGTAATAACCGGTGTGGTCACCGTACGGGCCTTCATCACCATATGTATCGAGGCTCACGAAACCTTCAATGACGATCTCCGCATGCGCAGGCACTTTTAAGGGAACCGTTTTGCATTTTACCAGCTCCACGGATTTATTGCGGAGCAACCCGGCGAAATCATACTCGGAGAGGGTGTCCGGCACCGGCGTTACCGCAGCCAAAATCACACCTGGGTCTGCGCCGATGACAGCTGCCGCTGGGAGTGGGTCGCGTTTCACTTTACCCCAACGCTGATGGTGCTGCGCACCCCCACGATGTTTCAGCCAGCGCATAAGCGTGGTGTTCTTGCCCGTCACTTGCATACGGTAGATACCGAGGTTGAAACTATCCTCGCGATCGCCTTCAGGATCGGGGCCTTGTGTGACCACGAGCGGCCACGTGATGAGTGGTGCCGGTTCATTCGGCCAGCACATCTGTATCGGTAATTTCGAAAGATCGATTTGATCACCCGTCCACACCACTTCTTGGCACGGTGCGTTCTTCACCGTTTTCGGTTTCATCGTCAGCATGGTTTTGACGAGCGGCGCCAATTTGAATGCTTCTTTGAACCCACGTGGCGGTTCCGGCTGGCGGAGGAAAGCGAGCGTCTCGCCGACTTCCCTGAGTTCATTTTCTTTGCGCTCCATGCCCATTGCTACACGCTTCACCGTACCGAATAGATTCACCAGCACCGGCATGGATGCGGGTTTACCTTCATGCATGACGTTCTCGAATAATACGGCAGGGCCTTTCTCGGCCATGAGGCGGGTCTGTATCTCCGTCATCTCCAGATGCGTCGATACGGGCGTAGCAACACGCACAAGTTCGCCTTGCTTTTCAAGGTCATCGATAAAATCGCGGAGGGAGGTATATGCCATCCCATGGGTTTTACCCGAAGACGGCGATAAATCAAGCTACAAGGCGCTTATAGCCTTCGTAGAGGTTGTGTATCGCTTCCTTACGTCGGAGGAGCCACTATATATGGTAGGCGTAAGCGCTGATTTGACCAAGTCAACTTGCCTATGCTACACCGCCCGTCCGGGAAATTGGGGAATCCTGGGCGAAACCTGCATAAAGTCAGGTCGTTAACTCCTGCGGGAACAGGCAGTTAACCAAGCGGTTTGGTCATCATCCGCATTCGCTCAGGATTCTAAATAAAGACAGGATTTTTGTGATACCGATTAACGCAACGAATTACATTGCGGTGCCTCCGGCGCCGTTGGTCGCCGCCACCAGTGGCGCGAGCGAAGTTCCGCCCCGCTTTATCGCGGATGGTGCAGTGCGGGCGATCACACCTGCCAATATCCCCCTTGCGATCGTGGCGAATGAAAACCGTGGCGTTCAGGCTCCGGCGGTGCAAAATACCGCACCGAAGGCGAACAATACCCCGGCGGTTCCCACCCCCGCGCCGACTCCATCTGCACCTTCACCGGCAGTATTTATCGGCAACTCTTCTTTCCTCGCGCAATTACTGACGCAAGGGAACGAGATTACAGGCACCACGCAGTACGCCAATGCCAGCCGTGCTTATCGTAGCACTGCAGAGCAAGCGCGCCGCAATTCATTGCAGCAATCGCCTTCAAGCGAGGATGTCGCAGTGCAAAATACGTCTGAAGAAGAATTACACGCATTATCCCTCGTCGCATAAACCGCTTGCAGTTCGTCTTACAGCCTAGCAGTATCCTCCCATGACACATATCGCGATATTCGGCACCGGTGCTGTCGGCGCTACGGTTGGCAGTTTTCTCCATGAGACCGGGGCAAAAGTTACGTTCATCAGCCGCGGCAAGCCCCTGGAAGTGATGAAGGCAAACGGCCTTACGGTCCATTACAAAGATAACCAAAAAATCGTACACGCAGATTTTGTTTCCGAGCACGATGATTTCGGCACGCCGGATATTATCCTCCTTACCGTTAAATCCTATGACCTTCCGAGTATCGCGGCAAACGTCGCGAACCATACCTCGAAGGATACGCTCATCATCCCGATGATCAATGGCATCCCGTGGTGGCATTTTTACGGTCTCAAAGGTTCACTTGAGAATTTCGCACTGAGCGGGCTCGATCCGGAAGGCTTGCTCGCAAAACATATCCCGCTTTCGCAGGTACTGGGCGGTGTGATCTATGTCGATGCCACCATGGAAGCACCCGGTGTGGTGCGCCACCGCATCACGCCGAAGATCAAGATCGGGGAGCCAAAAGGTAAAATCAGCACACGCCTGGAAACCTTGGCCGCACTTTTTGCAAAAGCCGGAATGGAAAATGTGGCATCGCCCGATATCCGCTCGGAGATCTGGCTGAAACTGGCATGGAACGTCTGCTTCAACCCGATCAGCGTATTGACCGGTGCGACATCAGGACCCATCGCTACCGACCCCGGCACACGAAAATTATGTACACTGATGATGCAAGAACTGCATGCGCTTGCGGAAAAAATCGGTATCCGCTTTGCACTTGATGTGGAAGAACGTCTCGCGATCGGGGTCAAAGGTGGCACGCATAAACCATCCATGCTGCAAGATTTCGAAGCCGGTAAGCGCATGGAGATCGAAGGCATCATCGGCGCGATTGTAGAGATTTCAGAGAAAATCGGCTATCCTACGCCCAACATCGCGACCGTCCATGCCTTGCTCCATGAAAAAGCAACTATTCACCTGCCTCAACAGACGCGCACATGAGCACAGAACATAACCCACTCCACCCCCGCGACGCATTCGCCACTGCTCCAATACGGAGATGCTGGGAATCCTCGCTATAGCACGCATTTATTGCAGCGATGATCCGCAGATAGGCGATCGTCTGGCGGCTAGTTTAGTTGCCTGGCAAACCTTCAAGAGCGAAAACCCGACAGGCAAAAAACCCAAACCGGTGAACCACCCTGAAGAAGCACTTTTCGTTTTCACGCAAGCGGTGCCCGGAAAAACCTACGGTATGAGTATCATCAATCCGGTGCTGGACCTGATGCCCGGCTATCCCGGCGCAGAAGTGATCCGTCAGATGTGTGCGATTTACGACGATAAGCCACGTATGGAGCTTATTACACCGGCAGAACTCCAGGGGGATGACCGTATGCCTCCTGAAAACACTTTGAACGATAGGCTCTTCATGTCTGCGCGCACCCGCTTAAGTGCTTATCACCCGATGGTGGGCGTGCTTTTCGCGGAGGTTTTCTCAGTGCCCCTTAACATTTCTGCCGAAGCACTGCCAGGGATCCGCTTGAATACCGCACTCGTTTTCGCACGTGACCCAGTAAGGAGCATGACCGATGAAGAACGTATCGAAACCTATCAGCGAACGGTTCGCATCAACGCGAATTTTGGCAACATGGTTGGTAAAAGGTCGGGAAGTGATGACCTTCCTCCAAGGAATGGGTAATTATGGCAGTAGATGAAAAAACCTTATATTCTGCACTGGAAGCACATTTCAAAGATGCGGTCATCACACTCGTTGACACCGCAGGCGATAACGACCATTGGGCGGCCTCCATCACCTCTTCCGCGTTCCAGGGCAAAAGCCGTATCATGCAACACCGCATGGTGCAGGATGCGGTAAAGCATTTGCAAATTCACGCGCTTTCCATTACAACCAAAACCCCGTAGCCCGCTTCAACCGCGGCTTTAACCCGAAGGAGGGAACCATGACACAAGAACCGGCTATTTTCGAAAGCCTTCGCTCCATCATCGATGGCAACGATGTCGTGCTATTCATGAAAGGCACCAAAACACAACCGATGTGCGGTTTCTCCGGCGCGGTGGTGCAGGTGCTGAACCACCTCGGCGTCGAATTCAAGGATGTGAACGTGCTCGAGAGTACCGAGATCCGCGAAGGCATCAAAGCCTTCACCGATTGGCCTACCATCCCGCAGCTCTATGTGAAGCAAGAGTTCATCGGGGGTTGCGATATCGTGCGTGAGATGTTCAACGCCGGCGAACTGCAGCAGCTGCTCAAAGACAAAGGCATCAAGAACAAGGCTGCTTAATTTCCGTGAAACACTTCCCCCAACAGCCGAGAAAGCGCCTGACCATCGGCTTACTCGGCGGATCGTTCAATCCGGCGCATGAGGGGCATCTCTATATTAGTCAGCAGGCGTATCAGCGCCTCCAGATCGATCAGGTCTGGTGGCTGGTCTCGCCGCAGAACCCACTCAAATCGTCGAAGGATATGGCGCCCTTAAAAGCCCGGCTCGAGCAATCGAAGCGTATCGCCGCAAAAATACCCTTCATCCATGTGATGGCACCCGAAGCCGAATTCAAATCGAATTACTCGTTTGATACCATCAAGCGCCTGCAGAAAATGTATCCCTATATCCATTTCATCTGGATCATGGGCGCGGATAATCTCGTGCAATTCCATCGTTGGTATCGCTGGCGAGCCTTTTTCCGCCTGCTTCCTATCGCGGTATTTGACCGCGCGCCGTACACACTCAAAGCATTCTGCTGCAAAGCCGCGCTACGCTACAAGGTGAGTTTCAAGAAACCGAAGAAGCGTCTGAAACTGGGGAAAGCGCCGGCATGGACCTTCATCCGCATGAAGCCGCATCCGGCATCCTCGACCGCGATCCGTAAAAAAGCGGCACCGCAGCAATCTGTGGGTAAGAAGAAACCGATTCCCGCGAAAAAGACTTCCGCTAAAAAGAAGTCCTCTCTTAAGAAGAAGCGTTAATCGAGCTTCGGCGTTTCTTTCGTCTCTGCTTTCAGAGTGGGACCGTAATGGCGCTTCCTGACTGACGTGTTCACGCCTTCCACTGCCATCGCGAATACGATCGAGAAGTAGATGTAGCCTCTCGGGATGTGGAAGTGCATGCCTTCCGCGATCAGCAACACACCGATCATCAGGATGAAGGCGAGTGCCAGTACTTTGAAGGTTGGGTATTTCTTCAGGAATTCGCTGACGAATCCGCTGCAGAACAGCATCACCAGCATAGAGACGACGATCGCTGCTACGATCACCGGTACGTTCAGCGTTAAACCAACGGCGGTCAGGATCGAGTCGAAGGAAAATACGAAGTCGATGAGCGCGATCTGCGCCGTTGCAGCCAAGAACTGTTGCTTGACCTTGATGTTCGGTTGATCGTTTTCTTTGCCCACGACTTCATTATGCAGCTCAAGCGTGCTTTTCACGACGAGGAACAGGCCGCCGAAGAGCAGCAGGATATCTTTCACGGATACCCCGTGATCGAGCACGGTGAAGAGCGGTGCGGTGAGCGTCATGAGCCAGGTGACGCCCAGCAGCATTACGACACGGATACCCAGTGCCAGGGCAAGACCCATGAGACGCGCTTTCTTCTGCATATGCTTTGGCAGATTCTGCACGACGATCGCGATGAAGATGAGGTTATCGATCCCTAAGATGATCTCAAGCAAACTGAGCGTCAGGAAACTGGCGAGTATCGCGGGATCGAACATAGTACATAACCTCTATTAATCTTATTTCTTATTTTTAGTGCTGGAGGGTAAACCGATTACGAGCAGCACGGAAAGTGCTGCGGTCAGCACCACCACGGTTTCGCCAAGCGTATCATACCCGCGATAACTCGCAAGTGCTGCGGTCACAAGATTCGGAATGCCAATCTCACTCTGGGTTTGGGTGATGTAATGCGGCACCACGTGCTGGTTGGTCACATTGTTTTTCTCACCGTAAGGCGGCATATCGAACACCGCATAGATAAGGAGTCCGCCCGTCAACACCACCACGGCAAGCGCGGTCGGCACCTGTCGCCAGGATTTTTCTTTTTCGCCGGTAAGCAACAATGCCGCGAGCATGAGTATGGTGCTGATGCCCGCGCCGACTGCGGCTTCCGTCATCGCCACATCGGGTGCACCAAGCACAAGATAGATGAGCGCCATAAGTAAACTGTAGAGCGAAAGCAGCATCACTGACACAAGCAACTGACGCGTGATGACGGTATAGACGGCGGTTGTCACCAGCAATACCAGCAGCACGATATCGATGATGGTTTTGATGAGTTCCAGCGTCATGTACGTTTCTTTTTCTGTACCGTGCCGATAGGCTTCAAGCCGGAAAGCAACGCGGATTTCGCAAGCGCGTGACACCCTGTCGCACTCGTGATCATGGCAAATACCGCGATCACCATCATCTTACCGATGAAGAGCGCGCCCCCATCCACAAACCCCACACCGACGAGCACGAACGGTGTACCCAGTGCATCCGCGATACCGGCCGGGTGCAGGCGCGTGAAGAAATCCGGCATCCGTACGATGCCTAATGCAGCGGTTAGAAGCAGGAAGGCTCCCGCTGCAATAAATCCCCAACCTATATAATGTAATGCTTCCATCCTTAGTCCTTGAATGATCCGCGCTCGAAATACTTAAGCAGTGCAATGGTGGTGATGAAATTGATGATGGCGTAGACGAGTGCGATATCCACCAGCATCGTATCTTTGAAGATGAGCGAGATGAGCGCTACGAGCGCCACGGTCTTCGTACCGAATGCATTGACCGCCAGGATACGATCGGGAAGCGTAGGTCCTTTCACCGCACGAATCAAAAGGAGCGACATCGCCGACAGCACCATCAGCACACCAATCAACAACATTATATTCATGTGCCCTCCGTCGCTTTTGTGACATTCCGATCCATGGCGCCTTCGGCAAGCGAAGCAAATCCTTCTTTCGATATCGCGTGCACCTGCACCTGTTTCCCTTGCAGCCCCGTGGTCACGGTGCCGGGTGTAAGCGTAATGGAATTGGCCAACACGGTCTTGGCACCCTCGCTTCTTTGAGAAAGCGCCATCCAACCCAGGGTCGGCGAGATATTCTTGCAGCCACCCCATACGCGGAAGGAGACATCCTTCGCCGAAAGCACCATTTCTTTCAGGAGCCATAGATAATACCGCAGTGCTTGAGGGCGGATATAAGTGAGCGGGGAATGTTTTGGCATAATCCCCATGCGTTCTGTCAGCCAAACGACGACCGCGGCCGAAACGATTCCGCCTAGTATGAAAAATGTCGCGAACAATCCTGAATATAAAATCCAGATCAGGAATAATGCGCCGAATAATCCGATGCGTCGATTCATGTAACGTTATCTAGCAGAAATTTCACAGACCATCCACCAAACATTGTGTCCACATTTTTATTGCATTTTGTGGGATTAAATTTTTTATCGTTTTAAACCGTTCGATTAAATTTCTGAAATATCTAAAGAAGCACTTATCCACAGGCAGAAATGGCCTTGAAAAGCGCAGAAATCCTAGGTTTTTTAAAAATTCTTGCGCCTTAGTGGATTGCCCCCGAAGTGTCAATAATTATTTTTACACAAAAAGAAATTAAAGCTGTTGTGGTCGAATTTTTTTTGCGTAGTTTAGTCCTTCCCTGAACCGCACTTTGAATAAAAATTTTTGAACAGGGTTTTTATGAGTGTGTGTGGTTTGGGTTCTTGGGAACAAAAAAACATTATTGCTATTGTAGGTCACGATGCAGCTTAAGCCGAAAGACGATAAGCACTATCCGTACGCAGGCGATGTTACCGCCGTTCAATGCTGGGAGATGCTGAAGTCGGATAAAGAGGCGGTACTGGTCGATGTACGTACGAAAGCAGAATGGAACTATGTAGGGTTTCCCGATCTCTCTAAAATTTCGAATTCATCCTTGTACATTTCATGGCGACTCTATCCGTTCATGCAAGTGAACCCGGATTTCAATTCCGAACTCGAAACGCAACTGACCAATAAACACTCACCTGTTTTTTTCATCTGCAAAAGCGGTGGCCGCTCACGTGAAGCAGCAATTGAAATGACCTCCCGCGGATTTGAACACTGCTACAACGTAGCAGACGGTTTCGAGGGGATCCTTTCAAGTGCTGGGGAGAGTGCCGTGAATGGATGGAAGAACATACTACCGTGGAAACACATTTAAATAGCTACCATAGAGTAACCGACCAACGATAAGGCATCGTACTATAATGAATACGCCACTCACGCCGACCACGTCTTCCACTACCGCCACTGCAACCACACAGGCTATTTGGGACCGTACACTCGCAAAATTGAGATTCCGTCATGGGGATGCCACGTTTAATAGCTGGATCAAACCACTGAATTTCAAATCCGCGAGCGCGACCGAATTCGGTATTTCTGCGCCGACGCGCTTCATCCGCGAATGGGTCGCCACCCATTATCTGGCGGATATCGAAACCTACCTTAAAGAAGAAATGCCACAATTGCTGCGCGTCGAGCTCCAAGTCGCGAGCGACAATACAAATGCCGCCGTCACACAAGATCACGAAACCGCGATCAAATCCGAAGCCATCTATTCCGGTGCTGGGCCAGCCGCGGTACAAAAAGACGATGGCAAACTGGTTTCACTGGAATCCGTAAGTTCGCCGCTCGATCCGCGCCTGACTTTCGAGAACTTCGTTGTCGGCAAATCGAATGAGCTGGCTTACACTGCCGCACGTTCCATCGCCGATTCCTCGAGTGTCATGGGCGGTTCGAATCCGCTCTTCTTATATGGTGGTGTAGGTCTTGGCAAAACGCACCTGATGCACGCGATCGCACTCCACATCGCAAAAACGCGCCCGACGCAGAAAGTCGTCTACCTTTCTGCCGAAAAGTTCATGTATATGTTCATCCGTGCGCTCCGCAACAAAGATATCATGACGTTCAAAGAGCAGTTCCGCTCGGTGGACGTGCTGATGATCGACGACGTACAATTCATCTGCGGCAAAGACTCCACGCAGGAGGAATTCTTCCATACTTTCAATGCACTGATCGACAACCACCGCCAACTGGTGATTTCTGCCGATCGTTCTCCAAATAATCTCGAAGGCTTAGAGGAGCGTATCCGCTCTCGCCTGGGTTGGGGTCTGGTTGCCGATATCAATTCCACCACGTATGAACTCCGTCTCGGCATCCTGCAATCGAAGGCAGAGAAACTCGATGTGAAAGTGCCGGCAGAAGTGCTGGAATTCCTGGCGCAGAAAATCACGTCGAACGTGCGCGAGCTCGAAGGCGCACTCAATAAAGTCGTGGCACACGGGAAACTCCTTGGCCGCGAGATCACGCTTGAATACACGCAAGTCACCCTTTCGGATCTCCTGCGCACCAGCCAGCGTATGGTGACCGTGGAAGACATCAAAAAAGCCGTGGCAGATCACTGCAATGTCCGCCTCGCCGATATGCACTCGGAGCGCCGTGCCCGCTACATCGCCCGCCCGCGCCAGATGGCGATGTACTTATCCAAAAAACTCACCCCGCACTCTTTACCAGAAATCGGCCGTAAATTCGGTGGCAGGGACCATACCACGGTGATGCATGCCGTACGCAAAATCGAGGAATTAATGGTACAAGACAAAGAGTTGGAAAACGATATCGGTTTGCTCACTCGCATGTTGCAGAGTTAGATTTCCTACACTATAACTAGGGACAGGTTTTTTTAGTCCCACATATGTAGGTATATTTATGGCTGTAGCAGCAAAGAAAATGGCACCCGCCGGTTCCCTCAAAGTCACTGTTGAACGCGCGAACTTCCTCCGCTCCCTAGCACGTCTGCAAAGCATCGTTGAAAAACGTAACACGATACCGATTCTCTCTAACATCAAGATCGAAACCGAAGAAGGCGCGCTGCGCTTAACGGCAACCGATATGGACCTGACCGCGACCGAAACCATCGCGGGCACCATCTCGGAAGAAGGTGCCGTCACGGTTCCTGCCCATACGCTTTATGAAATCGTCCGCAAACTGCCGGATGGCTCGCAAGTGAATCTCGAGAGCGATGCGAAATCCGCGCAGCTCAAAGTCACGAGCGGCAATGCGAAATTCTCGCTCTCTTACCTCCCGGCAGAAGATTTCCCGACCATGCCGGAAGGAAGCCTTTCCCATCAATTCAATCTCACGGCAAAAGACTGCGCGATCCTGATCGAGCGTACGCGTTTTGCAATGTCGAGTGAGGAAACCCGTTACTACTTGAATGGCATCTATCTCCATGTCGCGAACAATGCGAGTGGCGAAGCGGCACTGAAGGCCGTTGCGACCGATGGCCACCGTTTAGCACGGATCGAAACCGCGATGCCGGAAGGTGCCAAAGGCATGCCTGGTATCATCATCCCGCGCAAAACCGTGACGGAACTCTCCAAACTCCTACAAGAAAACACAGGCGATGTGAACATCGCGCTCTCTGAAACAAAAATCCGTTTCGCCAGCGGCAACATCGTGCTCCTCTCTAAACTGATCGACGGCACCTTCCCGGATTACGAACGTGTGATCCCGGCAAGCAACGACAAGATCTTAGAGATCGATGCCGCACAACTCTCGCAAGCGATCGATCGTGTCTCTACGGTTTCTACGGATAAGAGCCGCGCGATCAAACTCGCACTCTCCAAAGGCAAACTGACGCTCTCTGCAAACAGCCCGGAAAACGGCACCGCAGAAGAGGAAGTCGGTGCGCATTTCGATGCGGATGCGATGGAAATCGGCTTCAACTCGAAATACATGCTCGAGATGATGACGCAGCTCGAGGGCGATACCGCCCAGTTCCTGCTCTCCGATCCGGCCGCTCCGGTGATCGTGCGTGATCCGTCGGACGCGATGGCGCTCTTCGTCATCATGCCCATGAGAGTCTGATCGCTCGCGCGTCTGATTTACGATAGCAAATCTCCCGATTTTCAGTTAGATTCCGCGGTATGCAAATACCCGGACCCTATAGTGCTGAGACAGGTGTAGAATCATCCGCACGGAGCTTTCCGCTCTCGCTCGCGGAGCTCACCCTCACGGATTTCCGTAGCCACGGCTCACTGCGTCTGAATCTTT
>RGZB01000054.1 GCA_010031735.1 Pseudomonadota bacterium
ATGATGACACTGCCCCAATCCGCCGGCGGAAGATCGGTGATCTCTTCGCGCGTGACAGAAATATTCGGGTGGTTCAGTAATTTCTCCGTGACGGCATCGGAGAAATGGTCGCGGTCGATCGCGAGCGCTGCACCGGCCGGTACTTTATGGATGTCCGCGGTTTTGATGATGAGGGAACCCAAGCGGCGCATCTCTTCATGCAGTACGCCGATCGCGGTGCCTGTATGGTCGTCGGAGCGGAAGGAGTTGGAGCAGACGAGTTCCGCGAACTGGTCGGTGGAGTGCGCTTCAGTCTTGCGTCTCTCATCACGCATTTCATGGATCACCACCTGCACACCGGCTTCGGCTGCCTGCCATGCGGCTTCCGAGCCCGCCAAGCCTGCACCGATGATGTGGAGTTTACGCATTCAGTAACTCAAGTACTTGTTCATGTACGCGTTTGTCGCCGCACGCCACAACGCGACCATCCGAATGCAAGTTGATGGGATTTCCCTGCCAATCAGTGAAGTAGCCGTGTGCGCCGCGGATGATGGGTGCCAGTGCACAGAAATCGTGTGGCTTCAGGTCGGTCTCGACGATGATATCGACGAAGCCGCTTGCAAGCAGGCCGTAGGCATAGCAATCGCCACCGTATCCCGTGTAGCGCACTTTGCGGCGGACGCGTTCGAAGCTCTCGAAATCCATGTCCTTGAACATGTTCGGACTGGTGGTGGATAGCATCGCAAGCGAGATGTCGCTGCAGAGACGCGTGCGGATCGGGTCGTAGTTGAAGTTCGTGGCAAAGCCTTGCACACCGGTCCAGCGCTCACCCAGGATCGGTTGGTCGATGATACCCAGGATCGGCGTTGAACCTTGCACGAGTGAAAGCAGCGTGCCGAAAATCGGTTTACCCATCATGAAGGCCTTGGTACCGTCGATCGGGTCGATAATCCATTTATATTCCGCGTCTGGATTGGTGGGTTCGAATTCCTCGCCGATGATGCCGTGTTCGGGGTACATATTATGGATATAGGCCCTGATATTCTGCTCGATCTCCTTATCCGCCAGGGTCACAGGCGTAGAGTCGGTCTTATGTTCCACCGTGAAACTCTTGCGGTAGTATTTCCGCACGATCTCGCCGGAAATGGTGGCGAGTTGCTCAGCGAACGGGATCAGGGACTCGGGTTTTACTTGTTTTTTCATCACTAAGTCGCGGGTTTTTCACTAAAAGGGACGTCATTCATATATCAGCTTGCGCAAAAACGCAAAATATTGTCTAAAACGGAGTAATAATTCTAAGGAATACCAAGGGGCGATATGAAGATTCTGGTGTTGGGCGCAGGCATAGCAGGTGTGACCGCAGCACACGAGCTTTCCGCGCGTGGCCACGATGTGACCGTGGTAGAGCGCCATGAAACGAGCGCCATGGAGACAAGCTTCGCCAACGGTGGCCAGCTTAGTTACTCCCACGCTGAACCCTGGGCGAGCCCTGCGGTTCTTGGTAAAATCGCCAAATGGATCTGGAAAAAGGATTCACCCCTCCTGTTCCGCTTCAATGCCGACCCGAACATGTGGGTTTGGGGTTTGAAATTCCTACGTAATTGCACGACCAAACGTGCCCTCTATAATGCCGAGAATACGCTCCGCCTTGCGCTTTATTCCCGTCAGGTGATGCATGATATCGTTCGCGAGCACCCGATGGAGTTCAGCTACCGTCAGGCGGGTATCGTCCATATCTTCCGTAAGGAATCGGGCCTGAATGCGGGTATCAAACAGGCGCAGTGGCAACAAGACCGTGGCTGCCCGTTCGAGACATTATCAGCCGAAGAAGTGGTTCGCCGTGTGCCGACACTCGCCAATCTAAAAGGCGGCCTTACGGGCGGTCTCTTCTTCCCGTATGACGAAAGCGGCGATATCCATACGTTCTGCCGTAGGTTATCGGAGATCGATGCCAGCAAACGCCAGGTGAAATACCTCTACCATACCCCGATCGACCGCGTGCTGATGAATGGTGATAAGATCGAGGGTGTGAAGACCAGCAAAGGCATCTTAAAGGCCGATGCCTATGTCATGGCTGCGGGTTCGTATAGTGCGCTTTTGCTCAAGCAGGTCGGCATCAAGATCCCGGTCTATCCGATGAAGGGTTACAGCATCTCCGTGCCACTCAAAGAAGGCGATCCTGTGCCGGAATGCAGCGTAACGGATCAGGACCAGAAACTGGTGTACAGCAAACTCGGCAATGTGCTCCGCGTGGCGGGCACGGCCGAATTCGCGGGTTACAGCCACACGATCACACGCCACCGTGTCGATAGCCTGAAGCGCCAAGTAAAGCAATTATTCGCCGGTTGCGGCGATGTCGAACGTGCGACCGAATGGGCGTGCATCCGCCCCTCGACACCGGACGGCGCACCGATCATCGGCCAAACGAAATACAGCAACCTGTTCCTGCATACGGGCCATGGAACACTTGGTTGGACACTTGCCCCCGGCAGTGCCCGTATCCTCGCGGATATCGTGGAAGGCAAAACGCCGGAGATCGATACCGAAGGCCTAACGCTCGATAAATACCGCTAGCATGCTCCGCGATCCGGACATCGTGGATATCCACTGCAAGAATCCCGAAGGAAGCGAAGGCACCCACCGCATTTCGCTCTGTAAATGGGGTAATCCCGAACACACGAAAAAAGCTTTCTGTGTCCATGGCCTGACGCGGAACGCCCGCGATTTCGATTATCTGGCTTCCGAGCTGATGCGGGAATACCAGGTGTTCGCACCCGACATGCCGGGTAGAGGAAAGAGCGAATGGCTCAAGGAACCGGCATGGTATAATTACGGGATCTATGTGGGGGATGTGCTGCAGATATTCGCTGCCGAGAAATTCACACAGGTGGATTTCATCGGCACCTCGATGGGGGGCATCATCGGTATGATGATCGCCGCCAATTTCCCACAAACCATCCGTAAACTCGTGATCAACGACATTGGCCCTTTCATCCCGAAGGATGCACTTTTACGCATCGCGCAATATGCAGGCGTGCAGCCGCATTTCACAGATATGGCGAAGGCAAAACAGTATTACGCGGATGTCTACACCCCCTGGAACCTTGAGAAACCGGAGCATCTGGAACACATGATCGCCCACGGTATCGTCCACGCCAAAGGCGGCGGGTTTACCACGCATTATGATCCCAATATCGCCTTCACCCTCAAGGACAAGGACGGCAAACCATTCGTCGAGAAGGACGTGGACCTTTGGGAAATGTGGGAAAAAGTGCAATGCCCGGTGTTATTGCTCCGTGGTCAGGAGAGCGACCTGTTCCCGCGCGAAGTAGCACTCGAGATGCAGAAACGTCATGGAAACCTGACGCTCATCGAATATGCGCACACGGGCCATGCGCCGTCGCTCATGCGGGAATCACAGGTCGCGGAAGTGAAGAACTGGCTGAGCCTCTAGCGGAACAGGCGTTCGAGCCAGTTGCCAATATCCATCACGATACGGGAAGCATTACCGGACACATTCGTGACGTTCGATTTGAAGGGTTGGAAGCTTTCCGGGGGCATTTCTTCGCCTTTGCCCTCTTGGTACGCCACTTTACCCATGACGTTATCCCCTTCGGACAAGATATAGATATGCACCGGCTGCATGGCACGTTCGTGCATACCGGATTCATTCGCGATGCGGCCCGTGACGGTCACGGCCAATTTGTTGTTCACGATCTTCACCTGTGCCCGCATGTCGTTGAAGGCGATATCGTGGGTGTTGGAGAGTCCAAGCACGTTATAGATAGCTTCCGTGAACGGCAGCCTCTCCATCAGTGGCTGCTGGTACGTCACGAACGAGAATAGACCCGCGAGCAGGAATAATACGATGGTGGCGACTTTCAGTTCGCGTGGTGCGGGCGGGAAAGGGGATTTCGTTTTGGCCGGGAGGTTGGAACCTTTCGGCACATCGACCGGTTTAATAGCATCCAGGCTTAAGATACCGCCATTGTTGTTCGCGGTAATGGGCAGTTGTTCCCACATATGGGAACAGCTCGTGCATTTGACCGTGCGACCCGCAGGCGGGATCGCTTCGTCCGGGACGGTATATTGTGTACTGCAGGCGGGACAGGTAAGTATCATACAGGCACTACAGTGATTGTTCTTACTATTGTTGTAAAGGACAGAGTATTGTAATCTGCCGCACAGAAAGACTAAATCGAGAATTATCAAGGGTAAAGCGAAAAATGACGTGGGGCAGAAAATGAGCAGGAGCGTGAAGTGAAATTAGCGCTGCTCGACAGGGATGGGGTCTTGAACCACAACACGCCAGAGGGAATCCGCACGCCGGCGGAGCTGAAGGTATTCCCTTTTGCAGGAGAAGCCGTGCATTTACTGAACGAAGCGGGTTATAAGGTCGCCATCGTCACTAACCAATCGAATATCGGCCGCGGCATTGTTACGGAAGAGACCTTGAAGAAAATCCATGAAAAACTCGTGACGACGCTGCATGACGGCCTTGGACGTGTAGACCTCATCCTGTTTGCGCCGGACCATCCCGACCATGCGACCGAACGGCGCAAGCCGGGGCCGGGCATGCTGCTTGAAGCCATGTCGCATTACCATACCTATCCCGAACATGCCGTCATGGTGGGTGACAGCGCTATCGATATGCAAGCCGCACATCGTGCGGGTGTTGAAAAGAAATTCTTGGTCCGGACAGGCAATGGGGCTGCTACCGAGAGAACTGGGCTACCCCCTTCGGTAGGTGCGGTGCACGTCGTGGATAACCTGCTCGTCGCGGCAAAGAAGATCGTGGGTAAGGCATAGTATGCTCCGGATGATTGCCATCAATATGATTTTACTGCTGCTGCTCTGGCTGGGTGGCTTCATCGTGTTCATCACCTTCCTGCCGGAAGAGCCGCAAGGCACAGAGGCCTCACCGCTGGTTCGGACAGATGCCATCGTCGTGCTTACGGGCGGTAGCGAAAGATTGATGCGCGGTATCGACCTTCTGAAGCAGGACCGTGCGCCGGTGCTATTCGTCTCCGGTGTAGGAAAAGGTGTGAAAGTGGCAGAGCTGTTCAACCAAGTGGATTTCGGTGATCCGGACATGAAGATACTGGAGCCGCGTATCCTGCTCGGTCATGATGCGAATTCCACACGCACCAATGCGATCGAAGTCAAACACTGGGTGCACCGGGAGCATGTGAAGTCCATCCGTCTGGTGACCTCGAATTACCACATGTTCCGTAGCTTAGCCGAAATCAAATCGGAAGTACCCGAGCTGACCATCGTGCCGCATCCGGTAACACCCATGAATGTGATCCATAGCGAGTGGTGGCGTTTTCCGAACACTGCGGTGTTGCTGTTTACCGAATATAATAAATTCTTAATTGTGAGTGTGCGTATATGGGCCAATCGAAACCCTTGATCATCCTGCGTTCCATCCTTTTCAATATTTACATGATCATCATGACGATCGTGATCACGACGGTGTTCATGCCCGTATGCGTAGGGACCGGCGCGTTCGTGACGAACACCGCCGCACGGTGGTATTGCCGTACGATGCTCTTCGGTGCACGCTGGATCTGCGGTATCCGTTACGAGATACGGGGCAGGCAATACATCCCGAGGGAAGCAGCGATCGTCGCGTGTAAACACCAATCCGCATGGGAGACGATGGCTTTCTTTGATTTGCTGCCAGCACCTGTTTTCGTGCTTAAAAAAGAGTTACTCTCGATTCCGATGGTGGGTTTCTATTTCCGCCGGATGAAATCGATCGTGGTCGATCGCAAGGCCGGAAGTAAGGCACTTAAATCGATGATGGACCAATCCGAACGCAGGATCGCGCAAGGCCGCCCCATCATCATTTTCCCGGAAGGTACGCGCACCGAGCCCGGTGTCACAGGAGAATACCAACCCGGTATCGCGATGCTGTATAGCCGTTGTAATGTGCCGGTCGTACCGGTAGCGGTGAACTCGGGTATCTTCTGGCGTAAGAATGCCTTCCTGAAGAAGCCAGGAAAAGTGATCATGGAATTCCTGCCGCCGATCGCCTCGGATGCCTTCCGCCGCGACCAGATCGTCGATGTGCTCAAAGAGCGTATCGAACCGGCGACCAGAAAACTCGAGCTTGAGGCGCTTTCCGGTGAAGCAACGGCAGCGGGTGAACCGACTTCGGCACTCTTTACCGTCGATCCGTCGGTTCTACTCGCTACGGGTATCACCGAAGAAATGGCAGGTACCATCGGTGAACAATTAAAGTCACTCAGCACCATCCATGATCCTGAATCGCGCTGGCATTTCATCCGCAGGGAAGTACTTACCCCGGAGATGCCGATGGCGCTGCACCGCGCATTGTTCGATCAAGCCTACAAAGGCTGGGATGAAAGCACGCAAGGTCCGCGTATCGCCTGGAAACCCGATGAGACGTTGATGAAGCGTACGAATATCGGTGAAGTGATGATGGAGCAAGGGCTTCGTAGTGTGGATGCACTCTATCAGTGGTCGCTTAATGAAGGACGCGTATTCTGGTCTGCTATGGTGGCGCGGATCGGTGTACGCTTCAAAGGGGATTACGTGACGCATGCCGACACCGTTGTGAGCATGGAAAACCCCGAAGCACCCAAATGGTTCCCGGGTGCAACACTTAATATCATCGACAGTTGTTTCAGTGCGGCTCCCGGTGCGGTGGCGATACGCTACTTGCGGGAGGGCGAAAAGAACATCCGTGACGTGCAATACCGAGAGCTCGACCAGTTCAGCAACATGGTGGCGAATGCGCTCGTCAAGAAGGGATACGCAAAAGGCGACCGCTTCGCGATCGACATGCCGATGAACGTAGAAGCGGTCGGGATATTTCTCGGTATCCTGAAGATGGGTGGTGTGGTGGTGTCGCTCGCGGATAGTTTCCGGGCACCGGATATCGAAATACGCATTGATGTGGCTAAACCGGTAAAGGCGGTGTTCACGCAGGATTTTACAGGTGGTGCGCGTAAATTCCCGCTCTACCCGATGGTGATCGAAGCAAAGAACGCCCCGGCGGCGATCGTGGTGTCGACGGACGGCGTGCTGCCCGCACTCACCCGCAAACAGGATATGCATTTTAAAGACTTCCTTGCGGGTGCCGAAAAGACATTCGAATCCGTGGCGCTCTCGCCCGAAGACCATATGATCATCATCTTCTCTTCCTCTACCTCGAGTCCGAAAGAGAAAGAAGGCGATAAGCCGAAGCCGCCAAAGGCGATTCCGTGGAAAGCCAATACCGCGATCAAAAGTGCCATCGATGCACACCTGCATCACAACATGAAGGCAGGAAAAACCTTATGCTGGCCGACGAATCTGGGTTGGATGATGGGCGCTTTTGCCATATTCGGCACCTTTATGAACCGTGGTACGCTCGCGTTATTCGATGGTAGCCCGGTCTCGGCCGAGTTCTGCCAGTTCATCGAGAACACGAAGGTGAACGTTCTGGGCTTGGTGCCGAGCGTAGCGGAGGGCTGGGAACAAAAGAATCTCACGGAGGGGTGTGATTGGAGCGCGATCGAGTGTTTCAGCTCTACCGGTTCACCGTCGAACCCGAGCAACTATTTCTATCTGATGGGCCGCGCGAAGAATTATCGCCCGGTGATCGAATATATGGGCGGCACGGAGATCGGTGGCGCTTATCTGACCGCTTCCTTGCACCATGCATTAGCCCCATCCACTTTCTCAATGCCAGCATTCGGCACGGATCTTTACACGCCGGATGAGGACACTGAAGAGGCGCGTAAAGGCGAAGTGTTCATCGTAATGCGTAATGGGAAAAGCGAATGCGCGGCCATGGGGCTTTCGACAGAACTGCTTAATTTCGACCACCACGAGAAATATTTCGAACGGGGGATGAAATCCAAAAAAGGTGATTTGCTCCGCGAACATGGCGATGTTCTCATCCGCTATCCGAATGGGCTTCTTGCTTCGGGGGGGCGTTCGGATGACGGTATGAATATCAATGGTATCAAAACCAGCTCGCTGGATTTGGAAAATTACATCAAGGATGCCCATATCAAAGGTCTGAAGGATGTGGCTGCGATCGCCGTTCGTCCGCCCGAAGGGGGAGAGGATTGGCTCGTAGTATACGTGACGGTTTCTGATAAAGCACTTACCGCTGCCGCCCTCAAAACCCCGATACGGGATGCGATCAAAGTCAGGAACCCGCAGCTTGCGCGCGTACACGATGTGGTAGTAATCGATACCCTGCCGCTTACGGCCTCTGGTAAACTTCGCAGGCGTTATCTTCAGGATTCCTATGTAGAAGCCTTGAAGAAAAAATGAACCTGCAGTCCCGCATAATAAAGGGTATTAAGAATCATACACCGGGTTTCGCCCACCCCTTCCTACGCGGTGGATACCATGTACTGACGCGCATAGTCTACTCTACTCTCCATGCCGGTAATAAAATCACCTGCCCATTTTGTAAGCATAGCTACAACCATTTCATCCCTTATAATAACTATGCAGCCATCACGCGTGAGGCGGATATCGTTGGTGGTAAAAGCATCCCGAACGATTTATGCCCTGCCTGCCGCGGAGGCAAGCGCGATCGCTTAGTCTATTGCTAGCTGGAAAAGCACCTGCAGAACATTACCTCGCTGGCGGTGTTGCACTTCTCACCGGAACGTACGCTTTATACCTACCTGCGCAATAAACGTCCGAAGATTTACACCTTTACCGATATTGATCCCTCGCAATACCTGTTTGCAAAAAAACACATGCAGCAAGGTGATATCCGCGCATTACATTTCGCTGACCATTCTTTCGACCTTGTTGTGTGTAATCATGTGCTTGAACATGTGGTGGAAGACGAGAAGGCCATGCAGGAAATCTTCCGCATCCTAAAACCGGGCGGCAGGGCGATACTTCAGGTGCCGGTCAGTTATGTGCTGGCAAAAACCAAAGAAGATGCGAGTGTCGTCGGACCCGATAACCGCGAGCGGGAGTTTGGTCAGGACGACCATGTGCGTATTTACACGCACGATGATTATATCGCGCGCCTCAAGAAGGCAGGCTTCAGTGTCAATGAGAGCTTCAGGCCAACGCCAGAAGAAATGGAGGGCATGGCAATGGATCCGCGTGAGCGGCTCTTTGTCGCCACCAAATAGCTTCTAGAAATCGAGCGTTGCGTTCAGTGCGTTGTTCTGGATAAAGTCGCGGCGCGGTTCCACCACATCGCCCATCAGCGTCGAGAAAATCTCATCGGCTTGCTCCGCATGTTCGACCTTCACTTGGAGTAATGTGCGGGAAGATGGGTCCATCGTGGTTTCCCAGAGCTGTTCCGCATTCATCTCACCCAGACCTTTGAAGCGGCTGATGCTGGCACCTTTACGGCCGAACTCATCGACCACCGCCAGCAGCGACAGCGGATCGGTGACAGGCAGGCTGTTTCCTTTACGCTCGAGCGTCGCTTTGCCCTGGAAGGCCGAAGCCACTTCTTTCGCGAGGGCAGCAAGGTCATTGGCTTCCGCATGGGTGAAGAGTGCATTATCGAGGAGGATTTTCTCTTCGACGCTACGCACCGTGCGGCTTAAGGTAATACCATTATCGGCAGTTTCCTGGCGCCATTCGATGCCGCCTTCTTCTGCGTTCAGGCGGGCGAGCAGTTTCTTCGCTTTGCCCGGAAGGTCTTTCGCACCGCCTTCGAGTGCACCCGAGAGTGCGGCGGCTTGGACGAATTTCGCCGGTACACGGCGGGAGAGTGCGGCGATGTATTTGGAGATGATGCGCGATTTCTCGATCAGGTCCGCAAGATCGCGGCCCGCACGCTGTGAGCCATCGCTCATGCGGAGCACCGCATCTTCCACCACCGTGGAGGTGATGAAGGCTTCGAGTGCCGGTTGATCCTTGAGATAGACCTCGCTGTTGCCACGCTTCACTTTATAGAGCGGCGGCTGTGCGATGTAGAGATAGCCTTTCTCGATGATCTGCGGGATCTGGCGGTAGAAGAAGGTGAGGAGCAGCGTGCGGATATGGGCACCATCCACGTCTGCGTCCGTCATGATGACGATCTTGTGGTAACGCACTTTCTCCACGTTGAATTCATCGGCGATACCGGCACCGAGCGCGGTGATGAGTGTGCCGATCTCTGCGGAGGAAAGGATTTTGTCGAAACGCGCGCGCTCCACGTTCAGGATCTTACCTTTGAGCGGAAGGATCGCTTGCGTTGCCCGGTTGCGGCCTTGTTTCGCCGAACCGCCTGCCGAATCACCCTCGACGATGAAGATCTCAGAGAGTGCCGGATCGCGTTCCTGGCAGTCCGCGAGTTTACCCGGGAGTGAGGAGATATCGAGCGCGCCTTTGCGGCGGGTGAGTTCACGCGCTTTACGTGCCGCTTCGCGTGCCATGGCGGCTTCCGCGACTTTACCGATGATGGTGCGTGCATCCTGCGGATGTTCTTCGAACCATTGGCCGAGTTTATCGTTCACGATGCTTTCCACCACGGGGCGTACTTCGGAGCTGACGAGTTTATCTTTCGTCTGTGAGGAGAATTTAGGATCCGGCACTTTCACCGAGATGATGCAGGTGAGGCCTTCGCGTGCATCTTCACCGGAGAGATCGATCTTATGCTTCTTGGTGAGGCCGTTCGTTTCGGAATATTGGTTGATGAGACGCGTGAGTGCTGCGCGGAAGCCCATCAAGTGCGTGCCGCCATCACGCTGGCGGATGTTGTTGGTGAAGCAGAGGACGTTCTCGTGGTACGAATCGTTCCACTCAAGCGAGATTTCTACGCCGATGCCGGATTTCTCACCTGCGATGCTGATGGTTTGGTGCACAGCTTTTTTATTGCGGTCGAGGTATTGTGCAAAGGCTTCAACACCGCCTTCGTAATACAGTTCGAGCTCTTTCGCTTCTGCTTCGCGGAGGTCTTTCAGCTGGATACGCACGCCGGAATTCAAGAACGCGAGTTCGCGCAGGCGATGCTCGAGTGTTTCATAGTCGAATACGATATTGGTGAAGGTTTCGGTCGAAGGCATGAAGGTGACACTGGTGCCGCGTTTATCACCGGCATCGCCGACGACCTTAAGCGGAGCTTCCGCCACGCCATGTTTGAAGCGCATGAAATGTTCTTTGCCGCCGCGCCAGATGGTGAGGTCGAGCCATTCCGAAAGAGCGTTCACGACGGATACGCCCACACCGTGTAAGCCCCCGGAGACTTTATAGGAGTTCTGGTCGAATTTACCGCCGGCGTGCAGTTGCGTCATGATCACTTCGGCAGCAGAAACACCTTCTTCTGCGTGGATGTCGACCGGGATACCACGTCCGTTATCCGTGACAGTAACAGAGCCATTCGCATTGATGATGACTTGGACTAAATCGCAGTGGCCAGCTAAGGATTCGTCGATGGCGTTATCTAGAACTTCATACACCATGTGATGAAGACCGGAGCCATCGTCCGTATCACCGATATACATGCCAGGGCGTTTCCTGACCGCATCAAGGCCTTTTAATACCTTAATCGACTCCGCGCCGTATTCTTGCTCGGCTGCGTTTGCTTTTACTGCAACATTTTCTTTGGCGTTCATGGTGCTTTCCGCATCTGGATTTGACATGGATGGAGTCTAGAATAAATCCACTATGCAGACAAGAAAAAAGCATGAAAAAACACCCTTTTATACCACTGTAAAATAAGCGAATTCCAGGTTGGTATTTAGCGGGTGTTTTGTGGCAGCGAAATCACTTCGGCGACACTTAAAAACGGAGCGAATAAATGACTGTCCGTACCGGTCATCCAACACTGGGTTCCGAGCACGGAAAGCTCCTCGAAAAGCGAAGTCCGGCGGTGTTCATCGAGATGCGCTGCGACTTCATCGAGGAGAAGGATCGGCACCACGCCAGACCACAATGCTTTCGCACGCGCGCTGGCGAGCACCACCGAAATCAATAACGCTTTCTGCTCACCGGTCGAGCAGAATTCTGCTTCCATACCATGCGTTTTGTGATGCACGAGAAACTCACTGCGGTGCACGCCGACACTGGTCCTTCCGCTCTGGCGATCGAGTGAGCGTGAGAGCGCCCAGAGTTTTTGCGCGCGCGCTTCTGCTTCCAGTGCAGGTAAACCGTTCTCCAGATCTTGTTCGACTTCGCCTTTGATCGAGAGCAGTGCTTTCGGGAATGCGCTTTCCGCATGGTCGATCGCTTGTTGCAAAAGGGCGAGTGTCTCAAGGCGCGCAGCAGCGATCGCGACCGCTTGCTCTGACATGCGCGTCTCCAAAACATGTAACCATTCTTCATCCGGGCGGTGCAAGAATAACACGCGCTTGCGCTCGGATTTTGCCTGTTCGTAGATCGAGAGATGGCGCACATGATCCGGGATAAAAAGTGTTGTCAGGCGGTCGATCAACTGGCGACGTGCCTGCGTGCCGCTTGAGAAAACCTGATCCATTTGCGGAGTGAGATAGCACACGGAGAGATGTTCCGCGAGCATCGCCTGGCCACGGATTTTTTCCCCTTCGATATGGATCGCGCGTTTTTCACCTTCACCGGAATCGTCTTTACCGGTACCGATGGTGACTTCGCCGTCCCGTGTGCGGACACGCGCCATCAC
>RGZB01000055.1 GCA_010031735.1 Pseudomonadota bacterium
AGAACGGGGCTAGGGCATAGAGGAGGAATCTCGTGCAACCCGACAAGAGCCAGCCGTTTGTAATACCGGCCCCCGTGGGCGGCTGGAACGCTCGAGATCCGCTTCCCGTCATGGATCCCAAGGATGCCCTTACCCTCGACAATGTTTTCCCAGAGGCGAACCTGTGCCGAATAATCGGGCGAGGAATTACCACCGACTCGGTGGCTGTAACTGACGGCGCACTTCAAACTTTTGTTGAGTACTTCCCGCCCGACGGCACCGACCTCGCTATCGTTGCAGACGGGGATAACTTTCGACTGGTCACGGCGGGTGGAACCTTTACGGGCTCGCCTCGAGCACATGGAGGAGCGGCTCGTTGGGAATCGGTCAACTTTAACGGCTCAATCATCTTTGTGAGCGGTGTCTGTGCCCCCGAGGCATACAACGGCACCACGTGGAGCAACCCGAGTTACACCGGCGTGCCAGATCCCACCAAGCTTTCGCACGTGGATGCGTACAAAAGCCGTCTTTACTTCGTGCAGTCAAACAGCCAGAAAATCTGGTATGGGGGAGTACGAGCCATCTCAGGGGCCCTCACCGAGTACGATGTCGCTGGTATCATGCGCCGTGGTGGCAACGTCGTTTTCGCTGGGTCGCTTACCAAGGACACGCGAAACGGAGTGACCGACTTTTTCGTTATCGTTACCAATCAGGGTGAGGTCCTTTTCTTTACAGGCGACAACCCTGGGGCCACAAACTGGCAGATTGCAGGTCGTGCCTATATTGGGGCACCGATGGGCAAGCGTGCGTTTTGCGCCTTTAAGAGCGACATGCTCGTTGCAACCACCGATGGCATTGTGTCCCTCAGCAACGTGCTCGAGACGGGAGAGCCCGAATACCTAACCACCAAGATCCAGAACGCGTACAACCTCGCTGCGACCTCCGCGTCGGGCACGGACGGCTGGGAGCTTAAGTACTGGCCAAGCGGGCACATGCTGATCCTCAACGTGCCGCAAAGCTACCCGACCGATGTTCACCAATACGTCATGAACACCTTCACAGGTGCATGGTGCCGATTTAAGGGCATCCAAGCGGCTGCACTTTGCACCTTCGGCAACAAGCTTTTCTACACCGTGCGAGGCTCGAGCGAGAACTCAATCGTTGAGTTTGGAAACGGACCTCAGCCACCGGCTGACATCGAGATCCAGAGTGCCTTCTTGCCCCTTGGGGACGAGTTTCGCATCAAGCAGGTGAAGCGCATCCGTCCATATTGGAACGGCCCGCGAGGCTTCCGCTATTACCTCGAGTGTCCTACCGACTTTGAGGAGGTCAGGCTCAACAACCTCGTGCGCACCACTAATGCAGGAAGCACGCCGTGGGGATCCCCATGGGGCAGCCCGTGGGCGCTGGGGCCACGCACCAATCCGGCTTTCTATTCGGTCGACTGCAAAACCGGCACGTTCTTCAGCTATCGAATCAAAACGGCACAGGCCAATGGAGGGGATTATATTCCACCAGCGGGCACGACACTCAGTGCCGTCTCGTTTATATTTGAAACCGGAGGAATCATCTGATGGCAGCCATGTTCAATACACAACAAGGAGGAACCGCTCAGGCAGCTCCTCAGCAACCAACTCCGACAGGTGCCGCAAAGCCCACAGGCCTTTTCTCAGCCGGCAACGCCTTCGGCCAGCAGGCTCAAACGGCTTACAACAACACGGCCAACTACCTGCAAAACAACCCCATGAACTACAACGCGGCGCCGGCGCTCCCTGGGGTGAACGACTTTTCGGCAGACCGGCAACGCATTGAGCAAGCGCTGATGGGCCGAGCAAGAACTGAACTCGATACTCGCTACGGCAACGAAACGGCAGCCTTTGAGCAGCGCATGGCAAACGAGGGTGTCGACATTGGGTCAGACCGTTATCGGCGAGAAAAGGAAGCCTTTGAGCGTGACCGTAACGAGGCGTACAACGACGCCAATTTCAGGGCCATGCTTGCAGGAGGAGACGAGCAAAGCCGCTTGTTTGGCTTAGGACTACAAGCTCGCCAACAGGCTGTGACGGAGCAAGACTCAATCCGAGCGAGCCAGCTTGCCGATTTAGCGGCGATGGTCAATCCAGCTCTTAAGATTGAGGAGCTGATGAACGAAAAGGCAATCGCTGATCAGACTAACGCGACGAATCGATACGGCATCGACCAAACGGCGAACACGGCAAACCTTGATCGATCATCGAGGGATGCTAATGCGCTAAGGACCGACAACACAAGCCGCCTCGATATTCAACAGAGGACCCGAGGATCTGACCTTGACCGCAGAAGCCGAGAGTTTCTTGAAAGGAATCGCCAACGGTTTGAAGGCGGCGAGAAGGCAAAAGACAGAAAGCTTACGAAAGAAGAGAAAGAGAAGGATCGTCAAAACGAGTTGAGAAGGGCAAGAATTTCGGCGAGCGCAGGAGACAACGTAAGCCTTACCCCTGAAGACATTGAAACAATTAGAAACATGAACAAAACGGCTGGCTAACGGAGGAACGAAACCATGGCAGGCTACGCTGACGCTCTTGCGTCGATTCTCTATCCAAACTCAGCGCAGAACTCGATATACACGATGGCAGGGCAGGGTATTTCTAAGATCCAGCTCCCGACTTTTGAGAGCCCGTGGGCAAGCGGGCTTGCAAGTGCGTTGCAGGGCTTAGCTGGTGCTGGGCTTCAAGGTTACGGCGTTTATTCGGCCAACAAGGAGAACGCTGAGAACGCAGCTCAGATGGTTCCAAAGCTTGCGGAGATGGGCGTTGAGGTTCCTGAAGGCGTATCTGCTGGACTTTCGAGCGAGGACCCACAGACCCGTGCGCTTGCTCTTGCGCTCACTGAGCAGAGGATGAAGGCGAGAGATGCCGCAGAGGCTCAGGCGGCAGAGATGCGAGCCTTTGAGCAAAAGGAAAGGATCAAGAGCGGAATTGAGCTTGGTGAGTTTGAAAAGAAAGAGAGGCTCAAAGGCCCTCAAGTGAACTACGAGAACGAGTCGAAGTTGAGAGGTGAGCTTGACGCACCGGCGAAGCAGTTTCAAACGACTACTCGAATTTTCGGCAACATGATCGATGCAGCCGGAAGGGATGACAAGGTGTCCGACATTACCTTGATCTCTGGCATCGCTAAGATGCGCGACCCTGACAGCGCCGTTATGCAGGGCGAGTTTAAGGTAAACGAGAACGCTGCAAGCTTCCTTGAAAACCAATTCGGAAATCTTCGCTCAGTGGTAGAGGGAAGCGGACGACTCACTCCAGAAGTTCGCGCCAAGCTCTTAGCGGCAGGTAAAGACCACTGGGAGAACTCACGCCAGCAGTATGAGTTTGCGGCAGCCCCTCGGCTTGAGATGGCACGTCGGCAGCAGATGAATCCTGAGAACGTGCTCATGGTTCCTTACGAACCAAAGGCCTATGACAGCATCCTCAGGAAATTTCAGCAGTTTGGAAAGCCACCGCCACCGCCTCCATTTATGGGCGGCAACATGGTAGGCCCAGCCGCAGTAGCAGGCCCGTCCCCAGATGGCTCTCCGATGGTGTCGATGCAAGCACCTGCCGACAACGTGACGAACCCATTTGGATTACCACCCGCACCGGCTGGTCACGAGTATCGCATGAGCCCTGATGGTGTCGTACTTGTAAGGAAATAGGCGATGAACCCACCGATCCCCGTGATGACTGAGGAAGAGTATCAGGCGCGTTATGGCTCTGCGGGGTCCTCCTTGCCGGTGGTTCCACCAACGCCGCCGGTCATTCCTCAAGCACCGCTCAACATCCCAGTCATGGATGAGGCAGAGTATACGAGGCGCTACGGGTCGATGGGCGACAATGCCATCCGAGCGATTAAGGACATCCCTTCGGGGCTCTATAACGCTCCCAAGGCGCTTGTAGAAACAGGCGTGGGAACCGTGGGCGCCATCGACGCGCTTGCGGGCGGTGAGCAGCTTGCGCCAGAGGAGCGGCAGGCTCTTCGGAATGTGGGCTCAATCGCTGCGGCTACGGCGGGAGGACTTGCGGGCGCTCAAGGTGGCGCCATGCTTGGAGCTTCGCTCGGACCTATCGGTATGGGCGCTGGTGGGCTTATTGGCGGTGCTGTCGGTGGAGGTCTCGGACTTCTTGGCATCGACTGGTTCGCTGAGAAACAGGGCGTCGATGCTCCGCGAACAGATAAGGAGCGACTAAACGATCTCGCCTATAACGTCACAGGCGGCGTGGGTGGCGACCTTGCTCTTCGGGGCTTAGGTACCGCAGCCAAGGGTGTGACTAATCCAATAAAGCGAACTTTTACAGAGGCGGGACAGGTTGAGGCTGCCGCCAACGTGGCAAACAAGATTTACGGCGACAACGCGGTGGTCAACCTCTTGGACAATGAGGGGGTGCTTCTTAAAAGAGAGCCACTCTCTCAATACAAGACCACCGCCGACGTTCTAGGTACAGAAGGCGCCGCTCAGCTCCAGAAGCAGCTCCAGATGGAGCAGTTTGGGGACCCCATCGGCGAAAAGCTTGTGGCCCGAGAGGCCGCTCGCAAGGAGATGCTTCAGAGCCTTGCGCCAGAAGATGCAAGCATCGCCCGCGTACAGCAAAACGTATCAGACCAGATCGACGCGCTCCGGTACACCGCAGGGGCGGCAGATCGGCAGCTTGGGCCTAGTATCGATCCAACCTCAGCAGGGGCGGGGATTCGAGAAATTGCAGAGCTGCTCTACGGCAGAAACCGCGAGGGGGTCAGGGAGGCGTTCCAGAGCATCCCTCAGTCTGAAGTAAAACGATTCACCCCATCGAGCGACCTGCTCACCGCGACAGACCGACTTAAGGAGCTTTTTGGCCCTGGGTCGGAGGGTGCGCCGAGTGAGCTCAAGCGCATGGTTGAGACGCTCAATCCTGAACTTAAACCAGCAGCAGAGGTGGACCCAACCACCCGCATGCTTCAAGAGATTAGCGGCAAGGCCCCGAAGGAGGTCGATCCGCGACTTTCGCTCGACTACCTGCAACGGCTTCGTCGTTGGGGCGGTGAGGCTGCGACCAAATACTTCAACAAGGGCGAGAACCGCTCGGGCTCCGTTGCTCAGGCAGTGGTTAAGGACATTGACGAGGGGCTTAATCAGGCGGTGGAGAACGGGACGATGCCACCTGAGCAAGCAGCAGCCTATAAGTCGGCGCTTACGGCTCACAAGGAGATGGCTCAGACCTTTGAGCGTGGCCCCATGGGCCGCATCCTTCGCCGTGGTGAGGGCGTAGAGGGCTACAATATAGAGCCAAGCGCAGTGGCGAAGCAGTTTTGGAAATCTAACCCTGAAGCGATGAAGAGCTTCTCGAAAGCGCTTGGGGGAAATGTGCAAGCCCGTGAGCTTCTTGTGCGCGATGCCATAACTGACTTTCGCGCTGCCGCGTCCAACGTCGACGGTGGTTTCAAGCCTTATGAAGTCAAAAAGTGGATGACCAACCACGAACCGCTTCTCAACATGTTTCCCGACATGAAGCAGGCAGTGAGAGATATATATGTGAATGAGGCAAAGCGTGCTCTGAAGACCGAGAACTTCTCCAAGTTTGTAGAGGCCAACCCTGAGCAGGCGGCATCGGTCCTTCTAAGTGGCAAGGATTCAGCGCGAACGGCTGACCTGCTCCTTCGCGATATTAAGGACCGCCCAGACCTCCTTCAGGGCGTGCGCAGGGGTATCATCGACAAGCTGCACGATGACCTTTACAGCATAGCTGACCTGAGCGCCAAGCCTGCAACCTTTAAGCGCTTCATGGATAAAAACGAGAGCGTTTTAAAGAAGTATTTCGACAAAGATCAAGTCACTGCCCTCGAGCGGATCTATGGCGACATGGCCTCAGAAGTGCGCACTGAAGAGCTCGCGAAGAGGGGCTCGATTGGGAACTCGGTTACTGCGCAAAAAGGCTCTTTGAAACAGCAGCTTCAAACGCTTATTCAGAACGAGTTTGGCACGGTCGGTAACATCCTGCGAAACGGTGGAAAGGTCGGAACCGTAATGGGTGGAGCCATAGGACTGTCGGAGGCGGGAGTCCTTGGCGGCATGGTCGGCGGTTCTATCGGTGGCTCTGTAGGCGCCAAGGTGACGAATATGATCACCCGCGCCGAGAACGCTGCGATGCGAGAGCTTGCCAAGGCAGCCGCCGATCCTGCGGTTGCGTTGAAGCTTCTCTCTAAATCCACCTCTACCCGAAAAAATGTCATCCGACAGGTGCTCGAGAAGAAGATGGACCCCATCCGTCAAATCCTCGTCTCGGGCTACATCGGCACGCGAGAGGACGACAACAAGCTTGCCGAGGACATGGCCTCGCTCCTCCCTCAAAATCGGCTGATGGCAGCCCCAACGCCAACCCCCACGCAGGCTGCGGACCTTGCCAACGCACTCTCCCAAAATGGGGCAGGCGCGCTTCTCCAACAGCCTGCCGCTCCTACAATGAGCGGGAATAGAGCCATGAGCGACAACGAATCAAAACAAGGCAGACAACCTGCGGCAGATGTCGATCTGACCCCTCGAAACGTCGCGCCTGAGCTGGTGGATGCTGTCGTCATGCAGGAAAGCAGTGGCAGGGCTAACGCAGTAGGGCCAAATACCAAGTATGGCACCGCCAAGGGACTGATGCAGCTCCTCGACTCAACGGGCAAGGAGATGCACGCCAAGCTTGGACTGAAGGGCAAGTATGACCCATTTGACGCTGAGCAGAACCGGCTTATCGGCACCGCTTACCTCGACGAGCTCGTCGGGCGCTACGACAACAACGTCCCCCTTGGGCTTGCTGCCTACAACTGGGGCATGGGCAACCTTGAAAGAGCTTTTGACAAGCTCGGCGCAAAGGGACCTGCACCCGTTCAAGCGATGATGGAACAAGCGGTGAGGGACGGCATGAAAAGCGGCATGAGCGAGCGGCAAGCCAAGCGGGCGGCTGCGGCGCAGGTGGTCGATACTTTCGGCATTGAGGTCTTGAACCCCTACATGCCAGACGAGACGCGCAACTACGTCCGCAAAATCATGAACCGCTACCAGAAAACAAAGAACAGCATAGTCGAGGCTTAAGATGGCTTGGAACGGATCGGGATCTTTTCAACGAACTAACGGCAGCTTTTCAGGCGCAAGCGTTTGGGAAGATGACGCCAATGCAGGTTTTGACATTGTAGACAGCCGTCACGACAATCACGATCAAGACCTCGCTCAAGGCATCGATAACTGCCTAACCAAGGATGGGCAGAACTCCCCGACTGCCGACCTCAGCATGAACACGTTTAAGCACACAAACGTGGGCGACGGTACAGCACGCAACCACTACGCAACCGTGGGCCAGCTTCAGGATCAGACCGTTCAAGCAGTGTCAGCCGTTGGCGGGACTGCTAACGCCATCACCGCAACAATGAGCCCAGCGATCTCAGCTTATGTCACAGGGGCTCGATATACTTTCAAGGCTGGGGCCAGTGCCAACTCTGGCGCCACAACGCTAAAGATAAGCAACGGACCCATTACCGCCGTTCAGTATCAAGGATCGGCCCTTTCAGGCGGTGAAATAGGCGCCAACACTTGGCACACCGTGGTCTATGACGGCTCCGTCTTTCAATTGCTCAACCCTGCGATGAGCGGCAGCACCCGCACGGTTCCCGCCACAGTAGGCCAAGTTCAGGATGGCAATTTCATTTGGGGCGGCACCTCTGGCGGCACTTCTACCGCTTACACTCTCACGCTATCCCCAGCCATCGCCGCCTACGCAGCAGGGCAAAGGTTTCTATTCATAGCAAACGCCAGCAACACGGGAGCAGCGACTTTAAACGTAAACGGCGTAGGCGCTAAAAATATCTTTTTACGGTCTACAAACGCAGCCGCTCCAACCGGCTATATCAGAACGAATCAACTGTGCGAGGTTGTCTACGACGGCACGCAGTTTCAACTCTCTGAGTCGGCGGCTGAGTTACAGAGCAACGCTGCAACTTATCTTGGGCAATCATCGGGAACCGCCAACGCCTTAGTTCTAACCCCTTCACCCGCAATTACCAACAGCAGCTACACTGGGCTTCTTGGGTTCTATAACTTTTACAAAGACGCAGCGGCCAACACTGGCGCCTGCACCATTAACATCAGTGGCCTTGGCGCTATCAACTTGGTCGACCGACACGGCGCAGCTTTGAAGGCCGGCATGCTTCAAGCTTCCCTCATGTATCAAATGTTCCTGAACGGGAACGTCGCTTATCTCATCAACCCAAGTTCAGTGTGGCAATCGTACACGCCAACACTGACCCAATCTGCAACGGTCACGTTTACGACAAACGACAGCCAATACAAGCTATTGGATAACAACACAGTAGTTTGGCAATTTAATTTGACGGCCACATCAGCTGGAACGGCGTCTAATGCTATTCAGCTTACTCTACCGCTAACGGCCGCGGCATCAAATGCCTATAGCTGCGTCGGCGCTGCATTAATTCTCAAAAATTCCGGCGCATTGATCTACTCTAGCGTTGCTGCACTCTCATCCACAACTGCCATGCGTTTCTTTAGCGGAAGCGGCACGTCAGCAAATTATGTCGGAATAACTCCCGCCATAACATTAGCGTCGGGCGATCAGATCGCAGGGACAATCACATATAGGATTTAATATGGACTGGACGAATTTCATTTTAATTATAGAGGACGCTGAGGCGGTGCCGAGCGCTTTCTTAGTCGAACGCATTAAGCGATGGAGAAACCAAGAGCTTGCTGCAACGGACTTCACACAGCTCCCCGATGTTTCGGTAGATAAGCAAGCCTTTGTTGTGTATCGGCAGGCGCTCAGAGACCTCCCAGAACAAAACTCTGATCCTCGCCTTTGGGTTTTTCCTACGAGGCCAGCATAAGCCATGACAGACAAGCAAAAAGCCATGCTGACAGCGTTATCCCCAGCACTGAGCTTCATGCTTTTCGGCTTCTTCCTTTTTGCCTCTCGGGAATTTATTGAATCGGTTCGAGCGGATCAGGCGGTACACGCACAGCAGATCAGGCACCTTGAGCAGCTAGTCGCCGAGAAGAGCATGCAGCTTCAGTTTATTGAGTCACAGATGCACGACCTTAAAGAGACCCTTCGACGCATCGAGCTCAAAATTGACGAGATGCACAAATGATGTACGGCTTAGACTACCTCGGCGGGGCTATGTATGCGGACGTTATCCTCAGAGAGCATCCGGAGGGCTGGGCGGCTGGCTTCTTCGCTAACACCTTTGGGGACGCGTGGGAGACTATTGCGCGACTTCTTGCTACTGGCCGCTGCCCTTGCGTTCGCATCCATGCTGTATGGCAAGACGATCACCGATACAACGCCAAGCGGGATGATCCGGTTATCATGCGCGAGCTCGAGAGAGCCAACAAACTAAAGAGCACCTTCCCGCAGGTTCAGGTACAGTTTTCTCCGTTCTGCGAGCATACCATCACCGGCACCGCACTCACGGCGCTTTTTGCTAAGGTTAAAAAGGCGGCAGGGGACCTCGTGCTGGTAAACTCCTCTCTCAAGGGGGCTACCATCCCCGCAAGTGTGGGAATCAACGAGGTACACGGCAAGGCGGGAGCTCCTCGAGGGGCTTACAACTACAGCTTTGACGGTCAATCCTGCGTGGATGCTGATGTCGAGGCGACCAAGGAACGGCACAAACGGGCGGGCATCTTTTTCCTCTGGGCGCCACAGTTTAACGGACGAAAGAACCTCAACGACAAAACCCCACGCCCTGAGCGAAAGGCTTACCCAACCAGCCAGCTCATTGACTCGGTCATCTACCTCCACCGCACAAGGGGCACGGTATCTCTCCCATCTAACCATCTCTGGAAGAGCCACGCAGATCAGCATAATGCGCCAAAGCCGGAAGCGAGAGCATTAAAGCCGGTTTACATCCTTCCCATAAAGGCTGACCGAGTGGAGCTCGTCGCCGATAACGGGCAGGTGGTTGCTGTAAGTGGAGGCGCTCAGCCATATGAAGATGGGCGGTGGCGGTACTACTTCCCCGACTTTGGCTATGTAATGGCCGAAAAAGCCCGCAGGATACACGCCAAGCCAACGTGCACGGTCAGGGTAGGGGGCAAGGTGGTCGGCACTGTAAACCCCGCATATCGCGCTGGGGTGTTTCGATAAGGAAGTGGCTCCACGGGAGGGACTCGAACCCCCGACAAGGCGGTTAACAGCCGCCTGCTCTACCAACTGAGCTACCGTGGAGAAGGAATTATTTAAAACGGGATCTCATCCTCTGCGAGGTTGTACTTCATGACCTCCCGTGTCGGCGGGGGCGCAGCTTCGCCCGTTGCTGGCTCACCTCGTGCAGCGCGGCGTCGCTCAGCGTTGAACTCCTTCGCCTGAGAAGTAAGGCTGGCGATGGCATCGAGGTCCCAGTCTGTAAGGTACTTGCTCTCTTTCCATTCGCCGGTCTCTTTGTCCTTGTATCGCTTGCTGAGGTTCCAGCTGAGCCCTCGCTCGCCTTCCCAGCCCGTAAGCTTTACGCCACTGATGGCGCTCTTAAACTCAACCGCAGGTTTCTTACTCATCTTTTCCATCCCATAAAAGAGGCCCCACGCGATGCGCGAGTGGCCAGTATCTACATATCTCCCGAGCAAGAGCGCACTTGCCAGCGTAGCTCTGCTCTGCCTTTGCTATCAGCACCCAGCGATAGAAGAGCTCCCAGTCCACCTGCTGGATCCCTTTGTCGCCTCGTCCTTCGTGGGTCTCTCCAAACTCAAAATCGTGGATACTGCACCCTCTGGTGAACGGATGATTTGCGGGGAGCTTAAACGGCCCGTATCCGCACCCGACCTCCTTGTCCTCTGGCAGTACCCTCTTAAAAATCGACCGTATCCAGCTCATCTCTCACCCTTGCAATCACTCGCAGCTTGCTTGCGTCTATCTCTACCACTGGCCCGTCTGGATGGGTCTCTCGCTCCGTTGCTCGAGCAGCCCACACAAGAGGCGCGTGCGTCATGTCATGCACCGGAGTATACGAGATCACCCCGTCACCATCGAACCGCAGGACGAAAAAATAAGGGCGCCCCGTTGCTTGCCACGTAGCGCGAGCCCATAGCAGCTTGTGGAGCGGCATCCAGATCGTGCGGTAGGTATCGCTTGAGCAGCTTCGGCACCGTATCTCGATGAACGCCGTTACCTTGCCGTTCTTCACCGCTGCGTAGTCTGCGAGATAGAGCCGGTCCTCCACCAGCTTCTTAAGGTCTGCACCCCACGCATGAGAGAGGAGGGCGGCGACCTGCCGTTCGTTCTCAAGATCCTCCTCTGTCTCGTTGCGTGGTGTCATTTAAAAAGTATAGAGCTTTAGCCAGATCGGTAACCGTTCCTTCCTATCTGCGCGATAGATTACGTCCGCGTCGAACCAGTGCTTCCATAGCGCACCGAACTCGTGCTTTTGCAACCCAAGCAAATATCGCTCTCGGCCAGTTAGCCAGCCACGTTTATTAAGCCATCGCAAAAGCTTGCGCTTACGTCTTTGTGGGCTCATTCTTCCTCCTTCGGCGGCTGGGGCAGGGGCATCCAGTGGGTGAACTCCTCGATCGGATCGCCGTTGTCAGTCTCGACAATTAAGGCTTCCTGAAGAGGACGCACAAATCGAACGCATTTTTCTATTCTGGCAATTACTATAAATCCATCTGCTCTGAGCAACAGAACACGATTGCTATAGTCATTTTCTGGAATCTCCGGCAACCTATCCTTCACCGAGATCCACTGAGTGGTTGACATGGCAGGCTTGCTACTATGGCTCCGCATCTCATCCACTGCCGCAATAAACCTCTGCGCTGCCTCGGTAAGCGACACATCCTCGGGGATGCAAATGTCCCAGCCCGTCTCTGTCGGCTTGATCGTAAAGTAAATTTTAGAATTAGCTTGAATAGGGCGCAGCTCCACTTGCTCAGCCCAGCAAGCTTTAACTACAGCATCTTTGCTTTCAGATTCGTTATTGTCGCTCATTCTTCCTCTTTAAGTGGAATATTCTCCCAGTCTTTCATGTCGGTGAGTCCAGCTGGCAACGGCTTTGCAGAAGGGTTGTAGATAACCGCAACGCCGTCAAACCATACGGCTCTAAGGCCTGCCTTGACATGCTTTTCAGGAACCTGAAGGACATTATGACCAACGCGAAGCCTTTGAATTGCCTGAAGCTCTTTGTAGAGCTGTAAGTAATCATGCTTGTTCAACCAAACTTCTGTTGGCATATCGTTACCCTTGGTTGCCAGTCGAATGTATGCAGCAATTTTGTTGCTCGTTGAAACCTCGTTGCCGAAAAACACGCTCATTCTTCCTCCTTCTCCCCCAATTCCCATCGCGTAGCCACCTCCCCAAGCGTAGTCTCGTTCTCAATTATCCAGTCGGCTATTTTGCTGACCATTTCCTTTCGAGCGAACAGCGTCATCTTGTAGCTTTCACACTGGGCGTGTTTTGCCTCATCGAGTGCTGACTCTATCTGCTCCACTTGCTGATCGACCCAATGCCACAGGTTTTCTGCGCTACAGTATTTGTGTTCGTGCCAATCGCGGCTCATGCTTCCTCCTTCGGCGGCTGGGG
>RGZB01000056.1 GCA_010031735.1 Pseudomonadota bacterium
AACGAAGGCTGATGACTTCGACGATATTTGATCGAGCACCGTTGTTGCGTCGGCTCGTGGCCGGCGCGGGCCGGTGGGTATCTCCTCACCCACCGGCCCACTTTTCTCACGATGTAGCTCAATTGGATAGAGCACCGAATTTCTAATTCGGCCCGTCAAGGTTCGATTCCTTGCATCGTGAATCACAACAACGGGAGCAAAACCAATGGCAACTCACGAAGAACTTGTCGGCACCTACGAATCAACACGCTACCGCAACGAGCAACAGAACTTCCTCGTTGGCTTCCTGGAGTCCGGGGAAACAGTCTGCGGGCCAGCCGATGAACGGCTAGAGCATGGGATCACCTATCGATTTTTTGGGCTCTGGAAGCAATCGAAATACGGTCGGCAATTTCAGTTCAAGGTCTTTACTTCCCACGAGCCTCTGAACCGCGAAGGGGTAGTGAATTACCTCGAAAAAATGCTTCGTGGAACGGGCATTGGAAAAGTCGCAGCAGCGAAGATCTGGGATATGTACGGATCAGATTCGGTGCGAGTGCTGCGGACTCAGCCTAAGGCTGTTTCCGAGGCTCTTGGAATCGCTGTCGAGAAATGCCACGCGGCAGCCGATCGACTGACCGAGCACGCGAAGACGGAGGATTCATTAGTCGAGGTCTTGGGTTTGTTCGCGGGCCGCGGGTTTCCGATGTCGGCGGCAAAGGAGATTGTCAATCGATGGGGGAGCAAAGCCCCCGGCATCATCCAGCAAGATCCCTACCGACTGATGACGGCTCGCTTTCCCGGCTGCGGATTCGCTCGATGCGATGGTCTGTATCTTTCGCTCGGTCTCGATCCCGCGAAACTCAAACGACAAACGATTTGCATGACCTACGAGATGTCTCGCGGCGGCAATGGTGACACATGGTTCACGGTTGAATCGGTCGTCGAGGATTTGCGGAAGAAGATCGCGGGGGCGGAACTCGACCCGAAGCGGGCTATCAAGCTCGGCAAGCGCGCTGGGTGGATCAGCACGCGGAGAGATGATGAGGGCCGGCTTTGGCTCTCACCAACGACTCACGCGAAGGCCGAGCAATCGGTTGCTGATATTGTCGCGAGGCTCATGAAGTCCAATCAATCTTGGCCCCTCGAAGACAAGCATCTTTCGGCGTTGTCTGATCATCAGCGAGAGGAGCTTCTCAAAGCGACGGCGGGGACCGTCGGCATTCTGAGCGGGACGCCTGGGACGGGGAAAACATACACTGCGGCGTCGGTGTTGCGATCGATCCTCGCGAACCCATCGATGGGGGCGGTGGCAGTTGTTGCACTAGCTGGAAAGGCGGCTGTCCGAGCAACTGAGAGTTTGGCCGCTCAAGGGATCTCTATTCAAGCAACTACTATTCACCGAGCACTAGTAACGAATCGCTCGGGTCATGGTGATGGGAATTGGGGCTTCGTCCACAACGAGCGCAACCCATTACCCTATCGTTTTGTGTTGGTCGATGAATCATCAATGGTCGATGTTTCCCTCTTATGGTCCTTGCTGCGAGCGTTGCAGCCAGGAACGCGGGTCCTGTTTATTGGAGACCCAAACCAGCTTCCTCCCGTGGGTCATGGTGCACCGTTGCGAGACCTCATCGCAGCCGGATTACCTCATGGATCATTAAAGGAGGTCAAGCGAAACTCAGGGCTAATTGTTGACGCATGCTCCGCGATTCGCCAGGGGCGTCGAATCCCCTCATGCGATCGATTCGACGACACTGGGAACAACCTGCGATTCGTGTCGGTTGGCTCACCTGTTGGCGTGGTGGAGACAGTCCGATCAGTCTACGAATCAGTGAAGCGGAAGGGGGCTCGTGATCCGATCGAGGATATTCAGATTCTCGTGGCGATGAACGAGCAAGGGATTCTCGGTCGAAAGAAGCTGAACACAATTCTACAGAGCATTCTCAACGCCGACGGGCACGCGGCAACGGGTAATCCTTTTCGGGTTGGCGATAAAGTTATTTGCACAAGCAACGGATTTTACCCCAGCGAAGCCGATCCGAAGTTACCTGAGTTTCTCGCCAACGGTGATATCGGTAGAGTCCTCGCGGTGAGCGATCAGATTTCCACCATTAAGTTCCCTTCGGTTGGCGACGGACCACGAATAGTTCGAATTCCAATAAAGACGGAGTACGGCAAATCTTTTGACCTTGCATACGCGATCACTTGTCATAAGAGCCAGGGCTCAGAGTGGCCGGTGGTGATCATCATCGCTGACGATACCGTGAATCGCTCTTGCTCTCGCGAGTGGTGGTACACTGCCATCAGCCGCGCTAAGGATCGTTGTTTGATCATCGGTAAGCCTTCGACTGTTGATCGACAGTCGAGACGAATCTTACTCGACAGCAGGAAAACATTTCTCGTGGAACTTCTCATGGAGGAATTTGGACGATGCGACTCAAAGGATGCAACCCCCGATCCATTGCAAACCATCGAGTCGATGCCGAGCGATCAGCCGATACTGTCGGAGATCTGATCTTCTGCCCGTTCACGATCATCATCGATACCCGCGAGCAGATGCCATTCTCATTTCTCGGTATCGATGTCGTGAAGGGGAAAACCCGTCACCCGCTGTTAGTCAAAACAACGTCGATGACGCTAGCGTCCGGTGACTACTCCATTCTTGGACACAGCGACAAAATCAGTATCGAGCGAAAGAGCCTCGAAGACCTTTATTCAACTCTGACACATGGACGCGAACGATTCGAGCGAGAATTAACACGTCTCCAAGAGATGCAATTTTCTTCCGTCATCGTCGAAGTCTCGCTTGAAACCATCATCCAGCGGCCACCACCGAATACACGAGTGGTCCCGAAGTCAATCTACTCATCGATCATTGCATACCAGCAGCGATTCCCAAAGACACACTGGCTCTTGTGTGATTCGCGGAGACTCGCGGAGAAAACAGCGTTCAGGATCTTAGAGCGTTATTGGATCGACAACGTCGAGAAACCGGCGAAGGACATTTGCCGGCAGCAACGATTGCAAAAGCGAAATGGAGTCTCTGAAAACCATGTCAACAACGGTGAGCAAGCCTAAATCTGACACCACCACCGAACGGAAATTAGCATGGGATGAAGCTCGATTAGAGATTCTGTCGAAGGTCGATGTCGAGGCGGAGTACATCCGCTGGGGCTGTCGCATTGCCGGCGAGCCGGGCGGCGACGGCTGGCAGTCGTGCTACTCGATGGGTCGGGATGAATCGACCCCATCGGCGGGCATCAACGTTGGCGACGGTCCACACCGGGGGAGATACCGAGACTTCGGATCGAGCGGTAATGATTCGAGCCTAAGCTTTTTCTTCGCGGCGGCGACGTTTGGCGGCATCGCATCCGCACGGGAAGCGGTCAAACACTACGCGGATGTCACCGGCGTCAAGCTCCCTGAATCAGATGACCCAATGAATTGGGAATCACAGGTCGAGTTCATCCCGTGGGCTGATCATCGACCGAAGATCTTCGCGTCGAACAAACCCCCGATCGTTGGTGAGGCGATTCAGCGGATGGGCGGCGTCCAGGGGAATTGGCCGAGGAAATCGAAAGACCCGCAGACGGTCTATGCGTTCCCAATCTATGGACCGCAGCTACTCCAGGCTGATCCGATCGGCTGGGTGGTAATGCAAGCCTTCGGGAAAAAGCTGGTCGTTTACCAGGGAAAGGGGAAGCATCCGAAGGAAGAGAAGACCCACACCCTCAAGGGATCTCGAAGCGGGTTGATGAATCGGTTCGCTCTAGAGAGACTCGCCGACGCGGAGGTTATTTGGAAAGTCGAGGGGGTCAGCGATTGCCTCACACTTGAATCGATCATCCCCGAGGATCTTCGCGGGAAGCACATCGTCATTACCAACAGCGCGGGGGCAACCGAGCGGCCGAAGGAAAGTTTCGCGAAACTCTTCGCTGGCAAGACGGTCTACGTGCTCCACGACGCAGACAAGCCAGGGCAGGCGGGGGCGGTGGTTTGGTCGGCGATCCTCGCTGAGAAGGGAGCGATCACCAAGAACATCCAGCTACCTTACACCATCACCGAGACGCACGGAAAAGATGTTCGCGACTGGGTAAACGAAGGAGGAACTTACGAGCAGCTTCTAGCGATCGCAGAGGCTTCTGATCAGATCAATGATCCGAACAACAATTCAGCCAACGACGCGACTTCCACCGAGGATGTTGTTGAGAGGCAGATTTGCAACCTCCTCGAAATCGATGTCCTTGGTGAAACAGAATCAGGGCACATCATCGTTTACACGCGACGACAAAAGAAGGTCGTCACCATCACGGATATTCAGCGGCTCGGAATGCCGAAGCTTAAGCAGATCTGCGGCCGGCCGGCCGATATCTACGTCACCGACAAGCCTTCTGAGGGAGGAAAAAAAGAGGGCGAGCAAGAGAAGTTTCAGATCTCCGAAGTCCGCGAAGCGATTGCACTTCTTGGCGGAAAAAACCAAATCGACGATGCGTCGATGTTGGGGCAAGGGCTCTGGCCTGTCGACGGCCACGCGGTCATTGTCGTTAATGGGGGGTCGGCGGCAGTGTGGAATGGGAAAAAGATCCTCGAACCCAACGAGTCCCCATTTTGCCGGGGGCGGATTCTTGATCTAAAGAACTCGGAACCGTGGGTTGATTTTGGAAAACTCCAAACTTACCTCGATGCGGCGGCCGACCCAAAGTTTTGTCTCCGCACCATCAATGAGACGATCACCCTTTTTGGTCGGTGGAAATGGGCACGGCCCCACGATGTCGAGGTCATCACCGGTTTGGTGATGGCGACATTCACGCAAGTCTTTTTTGACTGGCGGCCCCAGGTTGGAGTTCTCGGAAAATCGGCCAGCGGGAAAACAACCCTTTTCGAACTTTTGTCTCGGCTCTTTGGGAAGCTCGTCATTCGAGGAGAGAAACCGACCGAGGCGGGATTGCGGCAAGCCATTGGGAATTCCTCCCGGGCGATCTTGCTCGACGAATTCGAGCACGATCGGCACCGGCAACAAGTTCTCGAACTCATCCGAACATCCTCGCGCGGGGAATCCTCCGCGATCCTCCGGGGGACGGCCGACCAAAAGGGAAAGAGATTTTCCCTGCGTCATATCTGCTGGGTTGCGGCGATTGAAATCGGGCTCAACCGCGAGCCCGATCAAAACCGCTTCATCAAGCTCGAACTGCAAAAGCCAGACGAGGACAAACGGGGACTGCTCAACATCCCCAGCGAGCAGGATTGTCACGACCTGGGGCTTCGGTTGCTCGCTGTGGCAATCTCCCGCGTCTGGGAGTCTCGCTCGATCGCGGCGGCAATCAAGAGTAAGCACGGAACAATTCCAGACCGCGTTGTTGAGTCCTACAGCGTCCCCGTCGGCGTGCTGGCGGCAACGACCGGGATGACGACTGAACAGGCTCGCGCGAGGCTGGAGGCGATCCTGGACGCTGGCGGGTCGGTCAACGATGTTGTTAGCGACGAGCAGGAATTGATCGAGACGATTCTGTCTGCGGATGTCTGGGTGGGCGGTGGGAAGAAATCGACGGTCGGGCGGCTGTTGTCGGGGGACTTCGAGAAGAGGAAGGACGAGACAGGGCTTTATGAAGTCGATGAAGACCCAAAGGCTTTGGAGGATGTCGGGATTACCAGAACCAACGGAGAGTCATTGGGGCCAAGAATTCCATGGACTCAGCGGCCGATGATTTTCTTCTGCCACGCGATCGTTCGTCAAAAACTCCTCCGGGGGACTCGCTGGGAAAATTCCTCGATCGAACAAATCCTTCGAGGCATCGAAGGGTCCTCTCAAAAATCCCTCCAACGAAGAATTGGCGGGCAAAAAAAACGCGGCATCGAAATTCCGGCAACAGCAATCGGAATCCAGAAAGAGGAGTTCTAGGCGGCAGGGTGAGACAACTGAGACAATAGAAGGGTAGGGTGAGACAATTATGAGTAAGTATAAGTATAAGAAAGATAAGAAGATAAGAAGATTAGATAGTCTATTGTCTCAATTGTCTCATTTGGCTTACACAACACATCCCTACACGCGAGGAACTTCTTACCTCCTTATCCTCCTACCCCTCTCTATGTGTATGTCTCTCTCTTGTGATCCAAGTGAGACAATTGAGACAATAGAAATAAATCCAATCAACAAAAGAACTTACATTAAGATGATGGGTGAGACAACTGTGATCCAACTGAGCCAATTGAACAGATGAGCACTAAAATGATCGAAGCAACCTCGATTTCCGACCGACTTTCTCAAATTCGCTCCCTCGGATTCTCCGTTTTCCGCGAGGGAGAGAAAATTCGCGTCTCCCCGTCCAGTCGGCTTTCCCCCTGGGATCTCGAATTCCTCCGCGAGAATAAACCCGAGATCCTCGAATACCTGCGAACCGAGGAAAGCCGACCTTCCCCCACACCGACGGGGCTCCGCCCCCACACCGAGCCGCAGGCGGCCCAGGGCGGCCAGCAGCGGCCAACCGACCCATCGACCGACCAGACAGCCCAAGCAACGCTCTGGGTCGTCTATGAGGACCGATGGGGCAACACGAGAGCGACCCCCAAGGACGATTGGGACGCTTACCATCGAGACATTGGGACGTGGCCGGCTTGGCCTGGGGACACACCAGCCGATGTTGCCGCGAACGATCCATTCCCGTCGCGACGATCGGGACGGAGAAAGCTTCTGGCGATCCCGGCCGGCGAGGTTCCGAGGTGCTGGTTGTGGGCTGATCCAATTCCGTGGGAGACATGAGCTATGGCTGATTCATCTCGGTCGTTCACCCAAATGATTTCCGGGAAGCGTTGGCGGATCGTCTTTGTCGATCCTCAAGAGCTACCTGATAACCACCTTGGAGACTGTGATATCATTTCCCGTCGTATTCGAATTGCTCTTGGAATGTCCGAGCAAGAGACAAAGGAAACGCTTCTTCATGAGATCGCGCATGCTGCGGTATGGGATCTCGATGAAGAGGCGATTGTGCGAGTTGCTAACGCGCAGGCTCGCGCGTTGACGAAGGCGAACTTTTTTAACCAGGCGTTATTGCATGGAGGAAAATCAGGTGACTCAAAAAAGCTTAGCACGGGTCGAGGCGGAACGCTTGGTTAAGGAGTTTCCTGATACAGACTCGCGAACACTCGCGCGGAGAATAGCTAAGGATTTCTTTCTTTCAATGGAGACAGCACGATCAATGATCAGGTATGTACGCGGCGCTCACGGGAATAATCGTAGGAAGCATCAGGTCGTGGTTCGTCCGCTCGGCAAGTCCGGCCAGAAACCGAAACTCCCACCTTCGCAGTGTGCTCCTTGGGAGCCGTTCCGGTGTGACGGGAGACGAGTCCTTATCCTGTCCGATATTCACATTCCGTACCACGATTCGACCGCGATCAGCGGGGCTATTGCGTGGGGACAAAAGCAGAACATCGATACGATTATTCTCAATGGGGATACGATCGACTTTTACTCGCTCAGTCGATTTCTCAAAGACCCACGCAAACGCAGTGCGAAGGGCGAGATTGATCTGACGAAACAGTTCCTTGAGTACCTTGCTGCCGAATTTCCACACGTGCAGATCATCTACAAAAAGGGGAATCATGACGAGCGATGGGACCATTACTTGTGGAATCATGCTCCCGAGCTATGCGACTTTGAGCACGTTCAACTTCACACGATCCTTGGATTTGATGAATCAGGAATCATCATGGTTGAGGACCAACGGCCGATCATGTGCGGGAAGCTCCCGGTATTTCACGGACATGAACTCCCGAAAGGGATGACCAACCCTGTCAACATGGCTCGTGGAGCGTACTTGCGAATGGCTGATACGGTGCTGGTTGGGCATGGGCATCGAACGTCGGCACACTCCGAGCCGAATTGGAAGCACGAAGAGGTAGCAACATGGTCAACGGGGTGTTTGTGTGGGCTCAATCCTGAGTATGCACGAATCAACAAGTGGAATCATGGGTTCGCGTTTGTCGAGGTTGGCAAGGGTGGAGAGTTTGACCTACTCAATCTTCGCGTCGTGAACGGTAAGGTTCGAAGGTCATGAAGCGGATCATCTCCATTCCGATCGAGCGGCTTTGCCGTGAATGCGGACGAGGCCGGATGCTCGCCACTGGGGTTCGTCGCACGCCGACTCTGGGTGAATACGACTCCATTGTCTACCGTCGATGCTCGAACCCGTCGTGTAAATACTCAAAACACGCTATACCCACCCAACAAAAAATGCTCGGGGTTGAAGTCGAAGAACCAGATGACCAGCCAGGATTGTTTGATTCATTTCCAGAAGATGGATAGAGCTAGAGTTTGCATATCTAATTCCTCCAGTCACTCGATAGTATGTCAGTGTCAGTATCACGAGTCGGGGCCGTGGATGCGGCTTTCAAAGCCCCAGGACGGGCAGCCATGGATGGCGGGGGCATGAAGCCCCGTTTTCTTACATCCACCCTTGGAGACGACGACGGCATGTCACCCATGGATGCGGCGAAAGGCACACTCGACAAGGTGGTCGAGTGGCTCGGCAGGAGAGAGTCCGGGACCGTCGTCTCCGTTTTGATGTTGTCCGCAGTCTGCTACGGCATCTTTTGGGCTGGGCCAATTTTGCTCCAGCAGCACCGCGAAATCATCGCAATGGTTGAGGACCATGACGCAACTCAACGAGACGTTACTCGGAAGTATTTTGCTGATCTTCTTGAAGTTGAGCGGACATCCCATCTCAAAGCCATCACTCAAGTGAGTGAATCATTTGTTCAAGTCATGGAAATGATGCGACAAGAGCGCGCTCTTCTTGTCGAGCAGTTGAAATCCAAAAAGGAGTAATGTTCATGTCTCGTTACGAAATCACTTTTCCCCAAGCGATCCCAACCGCCGCACTAGCCGATCTCTACCGAGGCTTCACGGATGGTTCGCTCACTAACAACGTCCGGCAAAACCTCGAAGCAGCTCTCAATGTTGTCGGCTACGGCGCGGGTCTTGCGGCGGACCTCATCGACGATCCGCGAGTGGTCGGCGATGTTGGCGAGGTGGACGAAAAAGAAGCTTTCGAAAAGGTCGGGGCTCAGGCGGTGGAATTGGAATCGATCCCGCCCGACGTCGCGGTTGCTGGCGGCATCAGTCCGGCTTTGATCCTCTTCGCGGCGAGGTTCATCATCAAAAACATCCTCCCGCTACTGATTAAGTAAGCCACTCCCCCGAGGGGCTCCTCAGTGTGACCCCTACCCCTCGGGGGCTCCCCCTCAATGGAGGTTCGGTTGATGCGTCTTATGTCGTTCGTCGGTTGGCTCTTGTGCTCTCTCGCATCGCTCGCGGGCGAAGCTGTTACCGGTCCCGCGTCGGTCGATCGAGGCAAGTCGGTTGTCTTATCTGTCCCGGTGGACAAGTTCGGCGACGCGGTTGAGTGGACTGTCAACGGCACGACGTCGTATCTCACGAGCGACGACAAGACGACGCATCGGCTTGCGATCCTCGATATCGAGTCCGACGTTGTCGTTAGTGTCATCGGCTGGGACAAGCGAGCCTCAGGGCTCCATGTCATTCGCGTCGGCGGCCCGACTCCTCCCGACAATCCCGACGATCGGCCGAAGCCCCCAGCGCCGTTGCCGGATGGCAAATACGGCCTCGCGGGCGATGTCTCGCGATGGGTCGCGGCGACCGTCCCAACGCTCGCGCGGAGTAAAGCTCAACCCTTGGCTAAATCATTCCGCTCTATCTCGTCCGCGATCGCCGCCGGCGGGCTCAGGGATGCGGAATCGATCCTCAAGGAAACGCTAACTGCAAACCAACTCGTCCTATCCGATCAACGCGCGGCGTGGGTGGAGTGGGGTAAGAAACTTGAAGAGCGACTCACGGCTCTTGATGCTCACGGAAAACTAGCCCAGCCATCTGATTACCAAACGGCCTGGGATGAGATCGCGACCGGACTCGAATCGATCAAGTAGGAGTGTCAACAGTATGTCAATCGAAGCCCTTCAGGGATGGATTCCATTCGACCAAAGATCGGCCGAGGATAACGCGGTCTTCGACGCGATCGTTGGGGCGATGCCCCCCTTTGTGATCGGTGGCGTCGGATCTCTTGATGAACAACCCAAGAGGGTTGTCCTCTGGGACTACGCGAAGAAAGTCAACGGTGGAAGCCATCTCCCGACCTTCCGCCAGGCGGTCGGCGATTGTGTGAGCATGGGTGCCGCCAACGCGGTGAACTACCTTGCGGCAATGGAGATCATCCGCCTGGGTGATCGCGAGAAATTTCGACCCGCATTCCAGCCGTTTATCTACGGGATCAGTCGCGTTCAGATCGGTGGCGGACGAATCAGCGGCGATGGCTCGGTAGGCGCCTGGGCGGCGGAAGGTGTCCGCAAATACGGTATTCTTGCCGCCGACGAGCCGGGTACGCCGGCTTACTCGGGCGACGTGGCAAGGACATGGGGCCGAAAGCCTGGTCCCCCTCAGGACGCACTCGCGGCGGCGAAGCCTCATTGCCTGAAATCGACCGCGCAGGTGACGACCTATGAACAGGTTCGTGACGCGATCGCCAACGGCTACCCGGTGACAGTCGCCAGTAATCGCGGCTTCCAGATGCGCGGCGTTCGCGATCGCGGCAAGCTTTGGGGTTCGCCGGCGGGCTCGTGGGCTCATCAGATGGCTTTTATCGGCGTCGATGACGACTCCTCGCGGCCCGGTTGTTACTGCCTCAATTCATGGGGTCCAGATGCCCACGGCGCGCCGGTTGATGATGCTCCTCCGGGCGGCTTCTGGGTGGATGCGGAAGTTGTAACGCAAATGGTCCGCCAAGGGGACTCTTTCGCGTTCAGTCAGTTCGACGGCTTCCCGGCCCAAAAGCTGAATTTTATGCTCGTGTGAAGGAGCCAGGATGACCATCGCGGCGACGACAACAAAACCGAATCTCCCCACGCCGTTCCCATGGTTTGGCGGCAAGTCTCGCGTGGCGTCCATCGTCTGGGATCGGTTTGGCGACGTGAAAAACTATGTCGAGCCGTTTTTTGGGTCCGGCGCCGTTTTATTGGGTCGGCCGAGCGATCCCAAGATAGAGACTATCAACGACGCCGACGGCTTTGTTTGTAACTTCTGGCGAGCGGTTCAAACCGACCCCGAAAAGGTTGCTCATTATTGCGATTGGCCGGTGAACGAAAACGATCTAACGGCCCGGCATATTTGGCTCGCGAATCAACGCGAAACGCTCACTGATCGATTGTGCGGCGATCCTGATTTCTTCGACCCCAAAATCGCTGGCTGGTGGTGCTGGGGTTTGTGCGCTTGGATCGGTGGTAGTTGGTGCTCTGGGGATGGTCCATGGGAATCAGATGGGGGTTTGCTCGTAAAGAAATCTCGCAAAGCAGGGGTGTCGAGGCAAGTGCCTCACTTGAGTAGTAACGGGCAAGGCGTTCATCGCAAACGGCCTCACTTGGGTAATAACGGGCAAGGCGTTCATCGCAAACTGCCTCACTTGAATGATAACGGGCGTGGCGTACTTGACTGGTTTATCGCATTATCATCTCGGCTTCGTCGCGTGCGGGTTTGCTGCGGCGACTGGTCAAGAGTGGTAAAGCCAGTCGTTACTACTCATCACGGTCTTACGGGCGTCTTTCTTGATCCCCCTTACGCGGTGGAACATCGAGACGATGTTTACCGTATTGATTCAAAAGAAATCGCTCATAGCGTGCGAGAATGGGCAATAGCGAACGGAGACAATCCGCAATTACGAATTGCCCTTTGCGGCTACGAAGGCGAGCACACGATGCCAGATAGTTGGGATTGCGTCGCGTGGAAATGTCACGGTGGAATGAGCAATCAAAGAAGAAACGGTGTCAATAACAACAAGTACCTTGAGAGAATTTGGTTTTCTCCCCATTGTCTAAAGGATTCGTCGTTATGTTGACATTCCTTGCGTCCGTGATCCTCGGGGGGTCGTTCTGCCTGATCCCTCCAACGATCCAAGCATCATCGAAGCCGTCGCGTTTCGCTCTGGTCTCCTCGTGTCCGTGCGACGGGTGCGAGTGCCCGGACTGTCGATGTGTCTTAAAGCCGGTGGCGAAGCCCTTGGCGACACTCCAGCGGCCGACGGCGATCATTCAAGATGTTCCGCAATCAACCGAGATTTACAGCTACCCCGTCTATCGGGTCTACCAATCGTCGAGCCCATGCGCCAACGGGAGGTGTCGATAATGGGAGGACCAACCCGCTTCGATACGTCGAGCGAAAAGATCTATTGCTTGCTGCCGACGGGTGTAACGCTCAAG
>RGZB01000057.1 GCA_010031735.1 Pseudomonadota bacterium
GCACGGATATCGTCAGCTTGTGGCGTGAGGCGAACCTACCGATGCTCGAAGGAAAAGTGAATCTCGACGAGAAAAACCTGCAGGATCTCGATGCGCGCCTGATGATGTGGGATCACTATGTGCATGTATCTGGATATCCGTTCGCGTATGCGATCGGCTGGGCAGCGGCCCCGAAACTGATGGAAGAATGCGAGAAAGATCCGCCGGCGTTCATCCAGAAATTCAAAGAGGTCTCTGCCCGTGCCAACGATATGGGACCGGTGGAATTCCTGCTTGAATTCGGTATCGATATACGCGAGCCGCAGGTGTGGAACGACCGGTTAGCGCAGATGGAAAGAGATGTGGCAGCGCTCGGCACCTTACTGAAAGAGCAGAAACGAGATGCGGCACTCACGCAAGGTGGCAAGGTGCTTGAAGATTTGGGTGCGGTAAGAGACGATGTGAAACAGGCGCGTAACGCAGAAGCCGAAAAAGATAGACCACCGCGACCAGTGTAAAAACTGCAGGGTATCGTGTGTTAAGTATTGCCCTGAATGATGGCGGTCAGGTAGGGGGGTGATGCACCGAGGACGCTGGAAGCAAACCAAGGCGTGATTAATCGCCCGTCATGATACGTTCGACCAGTTGCTTCACGCTCGGGATGAAGCCGTTCTTATAGAACGGGTCGGTGCCGAACTTGTAGGCATTATGGCCTGAGAACATCAGCTGATTATCCACCGGTTTACCATGAATGATGTCTTGCAGTGTTTTCTGGATGCAGAAACTGCGCGGATCGGCTTTTTTACCGGTAGTGAAGTCGTCGTGGTCTTTCCAGTTCGAGAAACGGCAGTGGGACAAGCAACCCATGCACTCGATCTGGTCGACCGTAATCTCTTCGGATTTTTCTTTGGTGACGAAAATGACGGTTGAATCCGGTGTTTTCATCAATTCATCGTAGCCCTCTTTGATCCATTGCTCGGCACGCACTTTATCTTGCGGCTCAACATAGATGGGGCGTTTACGCGGACCAAACGGAATCGTTTCCGTCATGACCCCTTCTGGCTCTGCTGCATACGGAATTTGGCGATCGTTACGCGCGCGCAGTTCTTTGATGAAGTCGTTGTTCACGGCGGAAGAGTAGAAACCGGTCGGGCTGAAATGGTTTAAGAACACATCGCCTTCTTTGAGCGTGAGCAGGCGTTTCTTCCAGCCTTCAGGGATCGGGCTTTCCTGGGTCAGCAGCGGACGCGTACCGAATTGGAACGCAATCGGACCGATCTCCGGATTCTCGAGCCAGTGCTCCCAGTCACGCAGATACCACGCACCACCGGCCATGATGATCGGGACATTGTTCAGGCCCACTTCGTTCATGAAGGTGCGGATTTCCCTCACACGTGGATACGGATCTTCCGGACGTTCCGGGTCCTCGCTGTTCGATAAACCATTATGGCCACCGGCGAGCCAGGGATCTTCATACACCACGCTGCCGAGCAGCTCCGGATTCTTGTGATAGGCACGTTTCCAGAGTGCGCGGAACGCACGCATAGAGGAAACGATAGGATGGTAATACACGTTGTAACGGCCTGCGATCTCCGAGAGTTTATACGGCATGCCGGCACCGCAGGTGACGCCATGTACCAGGCCTTTTGCGCCTTCGAGGATACCTTCCAAAACGCGCTGCGCGCCGCCCATTTCCCAGAGCACGTTCACGTGGATGCGGCCTTTGCCGCCGGAAATATCGTGTGCGATTTTCGCTTGCTGGATGCCGCCTTCAATACCCATCTGCACAAGTTCTTCGTGCTTCTCGCGGCGCGTTTTGCTGTGGTAGACCGGCGGAATCAATTTGCCGTTCTCGTCGTAGCGATCCGGGTTCACGCCGGAGAATGTACCGACAGCGCCGGCTTCTGCAAAAGCGCCCGTGGATCTGCCATTGGTGGCACCGATGCCTTTACCACCTTCTACGATGGGTAGGCATTCCTTGCCGGACAGCAAGACGGGTTTTAATTTATCAATAAAAGCCATGTCAGAAATATCTAATGAATCATCCGTATTGAATGCGGGATTATAGTCATATTGCACCCTCATGCAACTGCATAAAAACCGCTGTAGTACAATGTGTTGCTGCAGACAAGCAGAGAACACAAACCCAATTTAATGAATCTCGCCCCAATTATTGCCACTTGCGACCTCAACCACAAGAGGTACAGACAGGCTCGCCGCAGACTCCATGGTGGATTTCATCAGCGCTTTTACGGCCTCGGTTTCAGCGTGGGGTGCTTCGACCAGTAATTCATCGTGTACCTGCAGCACCATGCGCGCGGTCATATTCTGTACACGGAAACTGCGGTCGAGTGCGATCATCGCACGTTTGATGATATCGGCGGCTGTACCCTGTAGTGGTGCGTTGATGGCCGCACGCTCAGCGAACTGACGTGCCGGCCCCTTGTCCTTGATGCCAGGCATATAGCATTTGCGGCCGAAGATGGTGAGTACGTACCCCTGCTCGCGCGCAAATTCCTTTGTTCGTTCCATATATTCGGCGATGCCCGGATATTGGCGGAAATAAGCCTCGATATAGCGTGCCGCATCGGTGCGCGGGATGCCTAAACCCGCTGCCAAACCAAACGCACTCTGGCCATAGATGATGCCGAAGTTGATGGCTTTGGCGCTGCGGCGCATGTTCGCATCCACCTTCTCCAGTGGTACGCCCAGTACCTGCGAGGCGGTGAGCGCATGGATATCCACATTCTTCGCAAATGCTTCTTTCAGCGCCGGGATATCCGCCATGTGCGCGAGCAGGCGGAGCTCGATCTGCGAATAATCGGCGGAGAGAAGTGTATTACCTGGCTCTGCGATAAAGGCATTGCGGATTTTTTTGCCCTCTTCGCTCCTGACCGGAATGTTCTGCAGGTTGGGGTATTGCGAGCTCAAGCGACCCGTGGAAGTGACGGTCATCTGGAAGGTGGTATGGATACGCTTGGTTTCAGGGTTGATATGGGTGCCGAGCGCGTCCGTGTACGTGCTCTTCAATTTGGAAAGCATCCGCCACTGCAGAATCTTGCGTGCGATTGCATGACCTTGTTCGACCAGTTCTTCAAGCACGCCCGCGTCGGTGCCATACGCGCCGGTTTTTTTGGATTTCTTGCCGCCGGGAAGTTGCATTTTATCGAACAGCACTTCGCCCATTTGCTTGGGGGAGCCGATATTGAAATGCATGCCCGCAAGGGCGTAGATCTCGTGCTCAAGGCGCTGGATGGTTTGTGCAAAATCATGCGACATCAGGCGGAGCATCTCGGTATCGATGAACACACCTTTCTTCTCGACTGCGGCAAGCACCGGTATCAGTGGGCGCTCCAACCCTTCATAGACACGTGTCATCTGTTCTGCCACGAGCCGCGCCTTCAAGACGCGATGGAGTGCGATCAGCGCGAGTGCGGGCGAGGCGGGCTCTACCGGAAGCGTACGTGAGACCAGTGCGGGAATGGTGTGTTCGACCACCGCGCCGTCCAGCACGTATGACATCAGCTCCACATCATCGACTGCTTGCGCGGCATTGGCTTTATCCATGAGCACCAAGAGTGATTTGATATCGTGACCGATGGTGATGAGGCTGCGGTCGGCAATGAGGGGCATGAGGGTGGAAGAAACCTCCGAGAACGGGAGCGCATCTTTCGGTGTGGAGGAAACGTCGAATAAATTCTGGGCAGCAGCATTGGCGTTACTTGACGTGAAGTGCGATGCCCTGCTTTCATCGAGCGCGAGATGGAAATGTAGCGTGCCGTCTTTCTCGCGTGTATGCAGCACCGCAAGCTGGCCTGTACTTTCCACCGATTTTACCCAGGTACGTAATTCGGCGACCGTTTTGATCTCCGTCACAGTAGTAGAAATGACAGGGGCAGAAGCAACTGGAGCAGCAGGTGTTTTTTCTGCCTGTTCGATCGGGCGTGCGACCGGAAACGCATGTTGTTGCTCGATCCGCGCGAGCAGGGATTTGAAATTATTCTCTTTCAGGAAATCCCGAATGGGTTCGCTTTTCATGGGCTGCATCGCAAGCGAGGAAAGTTCAAGCGGGCAGGGTGCATTCGCCTCGAGTGCAGCAAGTTTTTGAGATAAGCGTGCTTGATCGGCAAACGCGATCAGCGATTCACGGCGCTTGTTTTGTTTTACCTCCCCTGCACGAGTGAGTACTTGATCGAGCGAGCCAAACTGCTGGACGAGTTCAGCCGCGGTTTTAGGGCCGATGCCCGGAACGCCGGGGATGTTATCGGAGCTATCGCCCATGAGTGCGAGCACGTCGAGCACTTTCGATGGCGGCACACCGAATTTTTCGACCACTTCTTTCTCACCGATGATCTTTTCCTTCATCGCATCGAAGAGATTCACATTCTCATCGACCAGCTGCATGAGATCTTTATCGGAAGAGACGATCGTGATCTTCGCGCCGTCCTCGCGTGCGATGCGGGTGTAAGTGGCGATCAGATCGTCCGCTTCATAACCTTCGCATTCGAGTGCAGGGATCTGCAGTGCGTCTGCCGCTTTACGGATGAGTGCGAATTGTGGGATCAGGTCTTCCGGTGCGGGCGGCCGGTTCGCTTTATATTCCGCGTAAATATCATTACGGAAAGATTTGCGGCCGGAATCGAACACGACCGCCATGTAATGGTCTTCCGGATTGTTTTTATTACTCGTCTCGATCTGCGCGCGGAGTTTGAGGAGCATATTTGTGAAGCCGTAAACGGCATTCACGGGTGTGCCATCACTGCGTGTCATGGGCGGCAGGGAATGATAGGCACGGAACACGAATCCGTACCCGTCGATCAGGAACAGATGCTTGGTGTGTGCGGAGCTAGTGGCGGAAGTAGGGCTCAAAATCATACACCCCCTTTTTAGAGGGGGTGTAGGACAGTAGCAACTAGGATTTCAACTAGGCCGGTGGATCAGACCGGATTAGTAGTACCAATAGATTTCATTGTAATTTTCCTTGAGCGATTGCGTCTTGCCGCCATCGCGGTTGTACATGTTCTGCTGCGGCACGGCCATCACATTCAGTGCTGAGCCACCACCACCGCCTTGCGGAACGATGTTCATGTTCATCGCCGGTTGGCGCAGGTTGCCTTCCGACTTCGGATTATCGCAATCCATGATTGCGTAGATACGGTTCAAGTAATCCACACGGGCATCAGAAGCATCGATCGCTTCCTCTGCACTCATATAAGTAGAGACATAGCCGAGCGGCATCATGATATTGCGTACGTTCGGGCCTTTATTCTTCTCGGCGGTCTGGCGGTAGAATTCCGCTTCGTTGATCTCGAGCTGCACTTCCTTGCAGGAAAGGAGTTTATCGCGTTTCTGCAGCGAGGTGACTTTATCCGATTTGCTGCCGGTGCATGCAGAGAGCATGGTGACTGCAACAAGGCCGGTCGTCAGTATTTTTAAGGTGTTATTCATATTCCCCATCCATTTTCAGGCGTCTTGCCCTTACACATTCATTATTGCCACAAATATATTGATAAATGGTTAATGAGTCGTAAACGCGAGGCGAGATACGGATAGAAAATTTATTTAGGCCAATCTGAAACGATAGCCGGATATAATATTATATATCAGATGGTTGTAAGGATTCGAATTAGATAAAAATCGAATTAAATTGGCCGTAAATTCGCCCTAATACAGAAGCGGTGGGGAATTAGTGGGAAAGACCGTGTTTTAAGACGTAATCACGGCTGCAGTAAGGGCAAACGACGTGGTTTTGGTTGCCCATTTCCAGGTAAACCATCGGATGGCCAAGCGCACCGCCGCCGCCGTCACAGCGCACATGGTGCGTTTCGACCTGAATGGTTTCGAATGCGGGGGCGGTAGAGGTTTTTTTCTGTGCCATATCTATCCTTTGATTGCCGCACACTGCCCAATAAACCAGTATTTGTCAATAGGGGCAAAACATGCTAAAAACCGCGCCAGACTTGAGCATTTCAGGATTTCAGACCGACACTATGTTAGGTAAAAACCCCATACGACCACCCATGCAAGGGGATGGTTTGGCGCTCGACGTGCAGGATATTTTCCTGACCGTGCAGGGCGAGGGCCCGCGTGCGGGCGAGGCGGCGGTATTTGTGCGCCTCGGCGGCTGCAACCTGGCTTGCGATTTTTGCGATACGGAATTCGAATCGTTCACCACGCGCCCACTCGATGTCGTGATCACGCGTGTAGAGGAGCTCTCAAAGCAAGCACCCGAAAAGCCTGCAGCACTTGTCGTGATTACAGGGGGAGAGCCCCTCCGCCAGCCGATTGAGCGCTTATGCGAAACGTTAGTAGCAAAAGGATTCACCGTGCAGATCGAAACGAATGGCACGATTTATCGTACGCTGCCGCCGCAAGTGGAATGGGTGTGCTCGCCGAAGAATTCCGGGAAAGGTTACAAGCCGATCCGGCTTGATGTACTGTCGCGTACCAACGCTATTAAATTCATCGTCTCCTCGCATCACACATTGTACCGTGAAGTGGCGGAAGTAGGACAAAGTGGAAACCGTATCCCCGTCTATATCCAGCCGATGGATGAGCACGATAGTCAAAAGAACGCAGAGAACGTGGCGTATGCACGCACCCTCGCGCAGACGAAAGGGTATCACCTTTCCCTTCAGATGCATAAGATCATGGGGATGCCCTGATGCGTACACGCAAAAAAGCGATCGTATTGTTATCCGGCGGCATGGATTCAGCGACCACGGCAGCGATCGCCTGCAAACAAGGCTATGATGTGCATGCGCTCAGCTTTTCGTATGGTCAGCGCCAACACGTGGAACTCGAACGCGCGCGCTTGGTGGCTTCTGCACTGGGTATCAGCGACCACCGGGTGCAGAACATCGACCTGCGTTTGTTCGGTGGCTCGGCACTCACGAGTGATATCCCGGTGCCGAAAGAGCGTAGTGAAAACGAGATCGGCAACGGTATCCCGGTGACGTATGTGCCCGCGCGCAACACCGTGTTCCTTTCTTTTGCCCTCGCTTTCGCGGAATCGATCGCGGCGTTCGATCTGTTCATCGGTGTCAATGCGGTGGATTACAGCGGCTATCCCGATTGCCGGCCAGAATATATCGAAGCCTTCGAAAGAATGGCGAACCTAGCGACCGCTGCAGGCGTGGAGGGGAAAGGTACGTTTACGATCCACACGCCACTCATCGCGCTTACAAAGGCAGAGATCGTGAAAAAGGGTATGGAGCTGGGCGTGGATTACGCGAATACGCTCAGCTGCTACGATCCGGTAAACGGCAAAGCCTGTGGGCGCTGCGATGCGTGCCAACTCCGCCTGAAGGGGTTCCGCGAAGCCGGCGTTTCAGACCCGGCACCTTACGCGGCATAAGAAAGCGGCAGCCCAATGGCAAAAGATGTTTCGCTTTCCAGACATCCTGATAATATGCAGGATATGCCGTTATTTTCCTATAAACCATCGCCTGAACCCGAGCCTGTAGAGCCGAGCACTATGCCTACGTTATCCTATGTCGCAGAAGAAGTAAGGCAACATGACCGTGACCGGTTTTTATGTGCATTGTTCGCGCCGGAGAAAGTGCGCGAGTCGCTGTTTGCACTGCTTGCGTTCAACCTTGAAGTCGCAAAAACACGCGAGACCACCAGTGAGCCGATGCTGGGCCTGATGCGTCTGCAATGGTGGCGTGAAGCGATCGAGCAGATATTCGCCGGCAATGTACGTCACCATGCAGTGGTAGAGGCGGTTGCAGAAGTGAATCGTGAGACCCCGCTCACGCGTGAGTATATCGATGAATTGATAGTGGCGCGTGAAGCCGATGTGGAATCAACCCCACTCCCGAGCATAGAAGCGTTGATCCATTACACGCGTGCGACTTCAGGCAATCTCTTGCGGCTTATGCTTGAAGCACTGGGCATCAAAGACGATGCTGCATTTGAAGCGGCAGATGCTATCGGTATCGGCTGGGCGATGGTAGGGTTGCTCCGTGCCGCGCAAATCCAGTTCCGCCAGGGCTATAGTATTTTCCCAGTACTCCTTATGCATAAACACGGGATGAATCCGGATATGTTGGGCACGCGGGATTTCGTAGATTCAGCGAAGCCGGCAGTAGAGGAACTCACCACCCTTGCAAACGGCTTCATCAAAGAGGGCAAGCGCCTCTCGAAAACACTTTCACAGGAGGTGCGTGAACGTGCGATGCCGGTATTGCTACTGGGTGTCCTTGCCGATGGCTATATCCGCCGTATCATCAAAGCGGATTTCGATGTATTCGGTCACGATATCGAAGGCAGGAAATTCACACTGCAACTGCGTTTGCTCAAAAGCGCGATGATGAAACGCTTCTAGTATATCGCTGTTTAAAAAGGGGCAATTTGCAACAGCCTGCGGTTTACTCTCCAGAGAAAGGCATCACGCGTACGTAGTCCTTTCGTAGCCGCCGCGCTTATGTCATAGTGTAGGTAATGTAATCCGGGTACCCGCATGAAATACCGCGCACTCACTATCCTATTATTCGACCTGCTATTGTTATTCGCGAACTATGTTGTCGCGGCACATGCGGTGACCTTCATCTCGAACGAGATCATCCAACAACATTTTATCGAGCCGTTCTCACGTGACAATGATGTGATGCTGTATACGTACGGCTTTTCTTGCATCATCGGCATCATACTATTTTACAGCGCAGGCCACTATACACGCCGCATCACCTGGTGGGGTCAGGCACAGAGTCTGCTTTTCATTTTCTTCGTTTTGTTCCTTGTGAACGGCTTTATGTCCTTCGCGATACAGGAGCGTTTCTCGCGTCTGTGGATCAGTTATGCCTTTGTGGAGGCCTTTGTCTTCGTATTGTTAGGAAGATATTTCTCCATGCGTGTGGGCCGTAAACTCGGCATCTGGTCGGTTCCGACAACGGTGATAGGCAATGGCGATAATGCGATTGAGACATTGTTTGCGGTCTATTCCGACCCGTATTCCGGCTACGATCCGGCCACTATCATTTTCTATCAGCCTTATAAGGCATTCGATGCGATGGATCTGCCCGTGCCCTTACGCAAAGTGAAAAGCCTTTCGGGACCTTCGACCTGCAAGTCCTATATCCGCAATAGCCGCAAAGATATGTTCTACATCCTGGCGCCGGAAGCATTCAGGGAGATTGACGGTGAGAAGATCATTGCGCTGTTCGATGATCTCGGCATTAATAACTATGCCTGTGTACCCCCGACCAAAGGTCTCAGGCTCTATGGTATGGAGCCGGAATATTTCTTTGGCCACAACATCATGTTGATGAATCTGGGCCACCGCATCCGCAAACCCTTGATGCCTTTATTCAAGCGGTTGATGGATGCAACACTCTCCTCAATATTGCTGGTGTTATTATCGCCGTTTTTCCTTATTGCCTCGATGTTGGTGATGATGGATGGCGGCAGTGTATTCTTTACCCAGAAGCGCGTTGGCAAAGACGGAAAAATATTTCCATGTATCAAGTTCCGTACCATGCGCGTGAATGCGGAGGCCATGCTGAAAGATATCCTGCGTAAAGACAAGCAATTGAAGGCGGAGTGGGAACGTGGTTTCAAACTGAAGAATGACCCACGCGTGACCAGGATCGGTAAATTCCTGCGCCTGACCAGCCTGGACGAACTACCGCAATTAATCAACGTCTTGAAGGGCGATATGAGTTTAGTCGGCCCACGACCCATTACACGCCAGGAGCGGAAATACTTTGGTGATAAATTCAGCATCTATACCTCCGTGCGCCCTGGTATTACCGGGCTCGCTCAGGTAAATGGCCGCAAAGACTCGACGTTCAAATACCGGATCTATCTGGATAGCTGGTATGTCGAACATTGGTCGCTCTGGTACGACATCGTGATATTGTTCAAGACGGCACGTATCGTGCTCACGTTAGAAGGCGCGTACTGATTAACGCTTCAGGTGTTTGTGGTAGAGGGAAAGCGTCTGCGTTACCATGCTCTCCAGTTGGAAACGCTTGGATGATTCTTTTGCATTACGTGCAAGTGTCGCGAGCATTTTGCGGTTATCGATGATGCGGTGCAGTGCTGCGGTGATCTCATCGGGTCGTTCAGGGGCGACCAAGATGCCATTCACCCCATCCTGGATAATCTCGCTTGTACCGCCGACATTCGAAGCGATAACAGGAACGCCCGCCTCCAGTGCTTCTAAAAGGACATAGGGGAAGGATTCACTCCGGCTCGGCATCGACATCACGTCAAATGCCGGCATGACATCCTGCCCTTTGACGGCACCAAGCCACTGAATCTTGTTATGGAGACCTGCTGTCTTTGCTTTGTTATGCAATTTATTCTTTGCAGGTCCGTCGCCGGCAATAACCAGTTTTGCCTGCGGAGCATAATGGCGGGCTTCCGCAAGCGCCGGGATCAGTACATCCACCCCTTTGTATTCATAAAACATCGCCACGCAACCGATACAGAAATCATCGGGACCAATCCCTAGATCCTTACGCGCCTCTGCGCGCGTTTTCTTGTAAGGTTCGATACCGTTATGGATGACCACGAGCTTTTCCGGGGCGATTCCTACGAAGGATTTACCGTGTTCTTTCTCATAGTCGGATACACAAATGATCTTTTCGCATTGTGTTGCGGCCACACGGATAATCCATTTGAAAAAATGCTTTGCAACGATACTGAAGCTGGCATTGTTGGTGGCAAACGCATGCGGTGTATAGAATGTGGGCGTGCGTGAGAGGCGGCCTGCTGCTGCGCCGAGTACCCCCCCTTTCGAACCATGGCCATGGATGAGGTCAAAGGGGCCGTTTTCTTTGATGTACTTTGTTATTTCTTTGAGTGCGATCGCATCGAGAGGGGTGATGTTACGCATGATGGAAATACTTTTGAAGGCGATGTTCTTCAAGTCGTGGATTTGTTGTTTGATGACGGGATCACCACGGTTCGGCGAATAGATGACGTGGATGCTATGTCCCTTTTCGGCAAGTGCCTGCGCTAGGTCGCAGACGTGCCGTCCGGCGCCACCGCCGGCGGCTTCAATGATGTATAGTATTTTTAATTTTTCTGCCATGGTTAGAAACTGTATCAGCGGCTATAGAAAAAGCCAAACGATTAGGCGCTTAAACGCTCTTTTTTCCCGAGCCATGTATCCAGATCAGACAAGGCGCGCGCGCAGTATGCTTCTTTGCGGCTGTGCTTATGTACTTTACCCGTAAGGGGTGGGAAGAGGCCGAAATTGACGTTCATCGGCTGGAAGGAATCTTTCTCCGCGCTAAGGTGACCGCCGGTGATATGCGTGATGAGCGAGCCCAGAGCTGTAGTCGCTGGCGGGCCTTCGAAGGTGCCACCATTCATCTCTGCTGCGGCGAAACGGCCGGCAAGCAAGCCCATCGCGGCACTTTCGACATAACCCTCGACACCGGTAACCTGGCCTGCGAAGCGGATATGCGGTGCGGATTTCAGGCGAAGCTCTTTGTCGAGCAGTACCGGGCTGTTGATGAAGGTGTTGCGGTGGATGCCACCTAAACGCGCAAATTCGGCTTTTTCTAAACCGGGGATCATGCGGAAGACATCAGCCTGCGCGCCGTATTTCAGTTTGGTCTGGAAGCCGACGATGTTATAGAGCGTGCCGAGCTTGTTATCCTGACGCAGCTGCACGATCGCGTAGGCTTTGACCGTGGGGTTATGCGGGTTGGTGAGACCTACCGGTTTCATCGGGCCGTAGCGGAGCGTTTCCAGCCCTCGCGAAGCCATGACCTCGATCGGCAAACAACCTTCGAAATACGGCGTGTCTTTTTCCCATTCCTTGAATTCGGTTTTATCGCCCGCGATAATCGCGGCGATAAAGGCTTCATACTGTTCTTTCGTCATCGGGCAGTTGATGTAGTCCTTGCCATCGCCGCCTGGGCCCGGTTTATCGTAGCGCGATTGGAACCATGCGACATCGAAATTGATCGAGTCTTTGTAGACGATCGGTGCAATGGCATCGAA
>RGZB01000058.1 GCA_010031735.1 Pseudomonadota bacterium
TCATCCGAGACATCGACACCTGCGTCGCCTCCCTCGACAAGATGGCGGAGTTCGTGATCGGAGGAGATGATGGTCCTGATTCGCTTGGCGATATCAATGATGATTTGGCCGCCCTGCTTAAGACGGAATCCCACGAGAGGAATGATGGTGAAATCGATCAACTCTCTCAAAAACTTGAGACTCTCAAGCAGTCGCTAAACGACTCGAAAGTTTCACTGCTGGAGAGCCATTACAACGCCCTTACTCAAAAGGTGAGTCAAATGAGCCAAGCCATCGCCACCGCGAAACGTCTGGGCGGTGTCGTCTCGGCATTCGACGTACGCCCCGCCGTGAAAGAACAAGTGCAAAGCTTAGGTGCAACGTTCATTGAAGTACCGATCGAAGGCGGTGAAGGCAGCGGCGGTTACGCCAAAGAGATGAGTGAGGATTACAAACGCAAACAACGCGAGCTCATCGCAGAGACGCTGAAGTCGCAGGATATCGTGATCACCACGGCGCTGATCCCGGGGAAACCAGCGCCAGAGCTCGTGACGGAAGCAATGGTGAAAGATATGAAGCCGGGTTCCGTGATCGTCGATATGGCAGTCGAGCGCGGCGGAAACTGCGTGCTTTCCGAACGCGGCAAAGTGGTGGAGCGTTACGGGGTGAAGATCGTCGGCCACGATAATATTCCAAGCCGCATCGCCACCGATGCGAGCCAGCTCTATGCACGCAACCTGTTCAATTTCGTGAGTCTGCTCGTGGATAAAGAAACGAAGGGACTCAAGATCAATCTCGAAGACGAGATCATCAAAGGCTGCTTGGTCACGTACAACGGTGACATCGTGCACCCGATCATGCAGGGCACTGCACCGAGTGTTGCGAAATCGATCGACCTACAACAAGCACCGCGCAAATCTGCGCCGAGCAAAGCTCCGCCGAAAACACTGATGGAACAGAAACCGCACCTGCGTCAAAAATCGAAAAACCAACGTCCGGGCAAAAAGGATAATTAATCATGAGCGATATGAATCCCGTTGTTGAGAGTGCAAAGAAGCTCGCAGAACAAGCAAACACGCTTGCAGAAGCGGCGAAAGGTGCGCAGACCGTGGCGCAACATGGTGGTGGGGTCGATCCGTTCGTGTTCGGCATCACCGTATTCGTGCTCGCCTGCTTCGTCGGTTATTACGTGGTGTGGAAAGTCACTCCCGCGCTGCACACGCCGCTCATGGCGGTGACGAATGCCATTTCCGGCATCATCATCGTAGGTGCGATCATCGCTGTTGGCCCATCCGGTGTGGGTTTCTCACAATTCCTTGGCTTCCTCGCCGTGATTTTAGCATCCGTGAACATCTTTGGCGGCTTCGTGGTCACTCACCGCATGCTCGCCATGTTCAAGAAAAAACAGTAGCGGAGCACTGACATGACCACGACCGCTGCCCTGCTTTATCTCGCGTCTGCTATCTGCTTCATCCTAGCACTGAAAGGCCTTTCTTCACCGAAGAGTGCACGCCAAGGTAATATGCTCGGCATCTTAGGGATGGCGATCGCCATCATCACCACCATCAAACAGCCGACCGTCGTCGACACGAAAATGATCCTGACGGGTATCATCATCGGCGGCGCCATCGGCACGGTCGTCGCCCTCAAGATCAAGATGACAGCGATGCCGCAACTCGTGGCCGCATTCCACTCCCTTGTGGGTCTGGCCGCGGTATTTGTCGCGATGAGCGCGTTCTTCGCACCCGAGACGTACGGCATCGGCACCAGCGGCGACATCCACTTCTCGAGCTTAGTCGAGATGTCCTTGGGTGCCTTCATCGGCGCCATCACCTTCACCGGTTCCGTGATCGCGTTTGCTAAACTACAAGGCATCATGAGCGGTAAACCGATCCGCTTCCCCGGCCAGCATAGCTTGAATGCGATGCTCGGCATCGGTGCGGCGATCGGCCTTATCCTCTTCTGCATGAGCGAGTGGAGCATCCTCTTCATCCTTGTGATCCTGATCGGCTTCGCGCTCGGCTTCCTGCTCATCATCCCGATCGGTGGTGCGGATATGCCGGTCGTCGTCTCCATGCTGAACTCTTATTCCGGTTGGGCAGCAGCGGGCATCGGCTTCACGCTCGGCAACTCCCTCCTCATTATCACCGGCGCGCTTGTGGGTGCATCCGGTGCGATCCTCTCCTACATCATGTGCAAAGCGATGAACCGCTCGATCATCAATGTGATCTTCGGCGGGTTCGGTGCTGCAGCAGAGTCGGGGGCATCCGCTAGTGCCGACGGCGAAGAGCGCACCGTACGCAGTGGCAATGCCGATGACGCCGCCTTCATGATGAAGAATGCCCAATCCGTCATCATCGTACCGGGTTACGGTATGGCGGTCGCGCAAGCACAGCACGCACTCCGCGAGATGGCGGATGTACTGAAAGCCGCAGGTGTGAACGTGCGTTATGCGATCCATCCGGTCGCAGGTCGCATGCCGGGCCACATGAACGTACTGCTCGCGGAAGCGAACATCCCGTACGATGAAGTGTTCGAGCTCGAAGAGATCAACCGAGATTTCGCCGCAACGGATGTGGTTTACGTGATCGGTGCGAACGATGTCACGAATCCTTCTGCAAAGAACGATCCGAAAAGCCCGATCTACGGTATGCCGGTGCTCGATGTGGCGCTTGCCAAAACCGTACTGTTCGTCAAACGTTCGATGGCTTCCGGCTACGCCGGCGTCGAAAACCCCCTCTTCTTCCAGGATAACACCATGATGCTGTTCGGCGACGCCAAGCACATGACGGAAGAGATCGTGAAAGCACTCGCACACGCTTAATGTTTTCTTAACGCTTTCCGGTGAATAATGGGTAGTATTGAGGAGCCTATAGCTTGCATTACCGCACCCTTTCAGAAGCAGAGAAAATCGAGATATTAGGTCAGTTCGGCCTCATCTACCTTCGTCGCGCATTTGAGGATGAGGTGATCCCGGAAGGCCGTTCCGATACCAAATTCCGTTTCATGGTGGATAACCACAGCAAGAAAGAAGAAGTGGTGCTCACCATCTACGAAACACCCGATGTGCACATCAATGGCCGCGAGCCCTTCTATGCGGAAGCTTCCACGCGTTATGCAGCCCATGTCGCGCAGAAACTGATTGATATGAAAGATAGGGACGGCAATCCCGTGCGGGCTGCGCTTGCCTCGCCTTATCAGACGATGGATACGGCCATGCCATTCATCCACCGCCTGTTTGGCGGTGTCGAAAAAGTCGTCACCATCACGCCGTTCATTGAAAGGGCACGAGATACGATGGATGCAAGTGATACCCGCGAAGCCGGCAGAGCATTGGCCGCCATGCATCGCGCTGCAGAAGATTTCACCGAGATCACATTGCCCAATAATTTTGGCCCCGCTCAATTGCGGGGTGCATTCGCTGCATTCACACATGAGCGCGAAACAATGGTACAGAAACTGTCTGTCCATCTCGGTATGAGTAATGACCAGGCATCGCTGTTCATGGATCGTACGGCTACTTTACTCGATAAGATACTCACTGCATGGGATGCCATTGCACCCAAACTCGCCACCGGATGGATCAACGGCGATTATTTCCCTGACAACACCCTGCCGTCGCGCGATGGGAAATTCATAACCTTCGATCTCGGGATGATCTGCCAGGATACGCTTATCTATGATGTCGCGATCGGCATGAACGCGTGGTCGTTCTCCGGTGCGGAATGTGACCGTGCCCAGGCAGCGATGTTCCTTGCAGGCTATAACAACGTGAAAGAGATCACACCGCCGGAATTGGATGCTTTACCGCTCGCTGCCGCGGTAGCTGGTATCCGCTGGACCATGTCGCGCATGGGAAAGCTCATGGATGATCTACCGACCCGCAGTCCGGTCGATTCACTGAATCAAGCACGTTTCTGGGAGATATTCATCGACCAGGGCCAGCGGATCGAGCTTTCAGGCACCGCCACGATCTCCGACCGCGTAAGCCAGATCGGCTTAAAGCCGCAATAAAAAAAGGCGCCCCGTTGGGAGCGCCTTTTTTTGAAGAATTCCTGAAATAACTTAAAGGTAGTCTTCGCGTTTGCGAGCCAGTTTACGGGCACGGCGAGCGGCTTCAGCCTGCTCACGCACGCGTTTTTCCGATGGCTTCTCGTATGCGCGGCGTTGTTTCATCTCACGGAAGATGCCTTCGCGCTGCATTTTTTTCTTCAGGACGCGGAGCGCCTGATCGATATTGTTATCTTTTACAACGATTTGTACCAACGAAATTACCTCCTTTAGGTCAACCGCCCCTTTACAGGTTGGCGGGTTGGGGCTTGCTTTATAACCGCACTACGTTACTCTAGCAAGCAAATTCGACAGGTTTATGCCATTATCCGCTACCACGTCATCATCAGAACACGCTAAAAAACAGATAGTTAGCGCTTTTCTGTCCGAAGCAGGCACCTCCGGCTGGAATGATATTTCGCTGGAAAAGGCCTGTAATTCAATTGATTGTGACTATTCTTACGCCAGAGCGCTTTTCCCCGAGGGTGCAGCGGAAATCGCCGATTATTACCTCGAGATGATCAATCGCCAAATGCTGCTTGAGCTTGGTAAGTACAATCTTCCTGCGATGAAGATCCGCGAACGCATCAAATGCGCGCTCATGATCCGCCTTAAGATCGCTGAACCGCACAAGGAAGCGATCCGCAGCCTGCTGGGCCATCTCGGTATGCATGCACCGAAAGCCGTAGCCAATCTCGCGAAGCTATCCGATATTGTCTGGCGTACCGCAGGCGATACCTCGACCGACTACAACTATTATACCAAGCGTATGATGCTTTCGGGAGTCTATAGCGCCACCCTGCTTTTCTGGTTGAATGATACCTCGAAGAACCACAGCGAGACCGAACAATTCTTAGACCGCCGTATCAACAATGTGATGCAGGTAGAGAAAGCGAAGAAGACAGCGATCGACCTGTTCGATGCAGCCGAGAAGAAAATCCGCCGCTATCTTTAATCCCTAACGACCTTCGTTCGCTTTTCACCGACGGCATGGCTTGCATCGCCGAGTGTGTTAAATGCCTGGCCGGGCGCCAGTGCGTCCGTCACCGCGCTGATAATTTCCTTGGGATTTTTCAGCTGTGCCGCCAGTACTTGCGTTAGCACGTCTACTAAATCAGCCCCTTGTAGGTTCGCATCATGCACGGCATTACCCACCAACCGTACGGCGCGGTTGTTCACCGTCTGCCGGTTAGTGGCGACCACCTTCTCCACCTCTTCGACCGGAGGCAGGAACTCCGCACCCGCAAATCCTGCATTACCTGCAATCGCCACCAATTGTTCACGTGTGGTAAGCAGATATTGTAAACCCCGCACGCGGTCGAGCAAGAATTCATAAAGGTTCTCATACGTCTGCCCTTGTGCCGGCGCAATATTCCCGGAGATGGCTTTAATATTGCCCATCAGACTCACCGCGGTCGGCTCTTCAAGCACACGGGCTACGCCGTCATAGACTTGTAATGCATTCGCAAGCAACCATTCCGGATGTGGTACATCCATTTTCAGTTCGAGTTCGGCCTTGCTGTGCGCCGGGCCATCCACCCCCGGCACGATCATGCGACGGGCCGCTTTCGAGGTACCACGCAGGATACGTTCGAGTTTGAAACCCTCATTGCGATGCATCATCTGAGAGACGATGCCTTCTTTGCCCGGTTCGATAGAAAGATATTGGTAGTTACGCGGGGGTTCTGGAAAGGCAAGTTTGAGGTCGATCACATTACCCACGATCTCTGTTGCCTCGAATGCCGCTCGCGCGTAGGTGAGATTATCGCCCTCCAATGGGTGCTGCTTTCCTATTTTTCCATAGACGATGGTGGCAGTCTCGATCATTACCTGTGCTACTGCGCCGAACACGTCTTGCTTTCCGGTGATACCCATTTGGAGTCATTCCTCGTCGTTACATCGCGAGGATGATACTACGATAAATCCACGATTCAAGATGCATGAAATTATAGCGGCAGTTAGTCTAATCGAGTGTCAGATTAGACACATAGTTGACGTGCCCCATTTTGCGACCTTCGCGCACTTCGCGCTTGCCGTAAAGATGCACTTTCGCGTGCGGATCCTTCGCAAGGATATCTTGCCAGTTGTTATAATCATGACCAATCAGATTCTTCATCACGACATCGGAATGGCGGCGCACCGAGCCGAGTGGTAGGCCGCATACGGCGCGGATGAATTGGTCAAACTGGCTGGTCACGCACCCATCCATCGTCCAGTGGCCAGAGTTGTGCGGGCGCGGCGCCATCTCGTTGAATACTACCGACCCCTCTTTCAGCACGAAGAATTCCACCGCGAGCAAACCCACGATGTCGAGCGCGTCTGCGAGCTTATGCGCTGCTGCGCGCGCGGCGACCGAAGTACGCTCAGCGATCCTTGAGGGCACTTTGCTGGTATCGAGGATGCCGTTCACATGCGTGTTCTCTGCCGGCGGGAACGTCGAGACATTGCCATCGAGCCCGCGCGCGACGATCACGGAAATCTCTTTCTCGAATTCGATGAAACCTTCGAAGATAGCTTCCTCGAAACCCGTGTCCGCCCAGATATCGGCATAGTCATCACCCTGATTCACGCGACGTTGACCTTTGCCATCATACCCCATCTCAAGCGTCTTGAGGATGCCACGCACCACACCAAGCGAGCGGAATGCCGCTTCGAGTTCCTTCGCATTTTTCACGATGGTGAACGGTGCGGTCTGGATGCCGGCACTCGCTGCGAATTCCTTCTCACGCTTCCTGTGCTGCGCGATATAGAGCGTGCGCGGGTTCGGACGCACCGGCACGATATCCGCCAGGAATTTGATGCCCTCGACCGGGATGTTCTCGAATTCGAATGTCACCACATCCACACTGCGTGCGAAGGCTTTAAGCGCCTTCTCATCGGTGTAGGATGCAACCGTGACCTTGCTTGCCACATGGCTTGCAGGCGAATCGATCTCCGGCGTGTAAATATGCACTTTATAGCCAAGCTCGGCTGCGGCAAGCGCCGACATGCGCCCCAGCTGGCCGCCGCCAATGATACCGATCGTAGAGCCTGGAGGGATCATGGTCATGGTTACTTATCGGGGTGGATACCCACACTCGCCGTACGTTTCGCACGCCACTTCTTCAGCGCTTCAGAGGTCTTCGTATTCGATAAACCGAGGATGGATGCCGCAAGGAGCGCTGCATTCGTCGCACCTGCTTTGCCGATTGCAAGTGTGCCGACCGGAACACCGGCTGGCATCTGCACGATGGAGAGCAGACTATCCATACCCTGCAGGCTTTTGCTTTTCACTGGCACACCTAAGACCGGCAGTGTCGTCATCGATGCGACCATGCCAGGTAGATGCGCTGCACCGCCTGCACCGGCGATGATCACCTTGATGCCGCGCTTCTCGGCGTCCTTCGCATACGCCACCATACGGTCCGGCGTGCGGTGTGCGGAAACCACCTTCGCTTCGTATTTCACGCCCAGTTCATCGAGGATCTCAGCGGCGAAACCCATGGTGGGCCAATCGGACTTGCTGCCCATGATAATGCCGACTTCTGTCACGCTGTTTGCGTTTTTCTTTTGTTTCGTTGCCATGGTTTGCCTTTTTACTTTGATTACGCCACATCATCCGGATGCAGCAGCGACTCGAGCTGCGACACGCGGTCTTTGATCCAGAGTTTGCGCTTTTTCATGCGCTGGAGTTTCACTTGGTCGAACCCACCTTGTGCGTCTAAAAGGCCGAGGATGATAGCGTCAATGGAGCGGTGCTCTTCTTTAAGCTTCTCGATTTCGAGCAATATTGCTTCTTCTTCTCCCATAGCCTTCCTTGTAAAAAAGAAGGAGGGTTATACCATAAAAATATAGGGGTTTGTACAAAAAACTAACCAGTCCAGTTCTGGCTACCGAGAGGGTTTAAGCCCTGCCCAGCGCTTTACCAGTCCGGCATCGATATCAAAGAGGTCGAGAACCCTGCCAACACTATGATTTATAATATCTTCTATGGTTTTTGGCTGTGGGTAGAAAGCCGGCATCGGCGGGGCGATGATCACGCCCATTTCCGCAAGTGCTGCCATACGGCGCAAATGCCCGAGATGCAGTGGGGATTCCCTCACCATCAGTACGAGCTTCCGTTGCTCTTTCATCACTACATCCGCGGCACGGGTGAGTAAACCGGTGGTTATCCCACCTGCGATTTCCGACATCGTCTTCACTGAACACGGTGCTACCACCATGCCCATCGTCTTGAATGAACCGCTTGAGCATGCAGCCGCGATATCACCGGATGCATAGTTCACATCGGCCAATGCCTGCACCTGCTTCACGGTATATTTCGTTTCTTCGGGTATCGTAATCGATGCTGCCTTGCTGATCACGAGATGCGTCTCGATATCTGTATCTTGTAATACTTCAAGCAGACGGATGCCGTACATCGCACCGCTCGCACCGCTGATCCCGACAATAAGGCGCTGTTTCTTTTTCATTATTTCCTCACATGCCCCAGGCGTGAGAATTTCGTTTCGAGATACGCGTGGTTATGCTCGTGATGCTCCATCTCGTGGTTCACACGCTCGGTCACTTTGATACCGTATTTCTCGATACCTTTCACTTTGCGCGGATTGTTCGTCATGAGGCGGATCGCTTTCACACCGAGCGCCTTCAGCATCACCGCCGCAGGTAAGAATGGGCGTTCATCATCATCGAAGCCGAGGAATTCATTGGCATCTACTGTATCGAGTTCTTTGGCCTGCAGTGTATAGGCGCGCAGTTTGTTCACCAAGCCGATGCCCCTGCCCTCCTGCATCAGATAGAGGATCACACCACCGTCGTTCTTGTTCATGAAACGGATGGCTGCACGTAGCTGGTCACCACAATCGCATTTAAGGCTGCCGAGCAGATCGCCCGTATAACACGAAGAATGGATACGCACGGTCGGTGCTTTCTTGAGGTTCGGTTTGCCGATCACGATCGCGTAATGTTCCTTGCCGCCGAAGTACGGGCGGAACGCGATGATCTTTGCATCCGCGGCATCGGCGAGCGTGAGCGGCGCTTCGGATACGACCTTCAGACCGTACGCCACGGCTTCCTCATACGCCTCGATCGACTTGGCATTCACCGAGAGTAAGTCATGTGCACCTTGGGTTGCATCGGAGAAGATCACTGCCGGCATCAGCTCCGCGATCCGCATCAGGGTAAACGCCGCGTGCGACTCTGTCCCCGCCTCCTTTACCGATTTCAGATAGTGCTTCACCCATTTGGCATCCGGCTGCTTTAAGGTTTTGCCGGTAACATCGCCCAGCTTTGCGAGCACTTCTTTGCCAAGCGGCAGCGATTGCGCTTGGGTGATTTTCTTGTTCCCGAGTAAGAATTGCGCACGGTGAGCGGTCACGACCAAGGTCGCATTCGTGCGTTTGGTTTTCGGCAAGAACTCTTCTGCCGATTCCAACTGGATTTTCTTGGTGCCCGAAACCAGGATCACGGGCATCCCGCGGCGGAGTTCCGCTACGGCGCGTTCGACCTGGTTCTGTTGCTGGCTGGTGAAGGATTTCCGCACTGCTATTCCCTGATAACGTGAGTGACTGCGGGTTATACAGTATTTGGGCACCCTCTGCACCTAAAATCCGGATTAATTTAAACGGGCCAGAACCCACAAATAACTTGATTTAATAGGCCAGCATGAGTAATCCTAACGGAAATACAGCCCCAGGATGTTTGCATGCGTTTGCTTTTTCTGAGTTTTATCGCGCTCGTCGCCCTTCTGCCAAGCACCCTTCGTGCCCAACAGCTCGATAACATCTATAACGACTGGTATGTCTTCACGCTCCAGCAGCAGGGCAAGAAAATCTGCTATATCGCGAGCTACCCGAACCGCAAGACCGGTAATTACAAGAAACGTGGCGAGCCCTATTTCCTCATCACCAACCGGAGCGCCACGGTCGATGAAGTGAGTGTGTCTTCCGGCTATCCATATAAGCCCACGAGCAAGGTCGTCGCGAAACTAGACACCAAACAAAGCTTCGATATGTTCACCAGCCCCGAAGTGCCGGAAGTGGCATGGGCGCGCGACACCACGCAGGATGAGAAAATGGTCGAGGCACTCCGTAAAGCGACCACCGTTTCGGTGCGTGGCACCTCGCAATCCGGCAGCTTCTCGGAAGACCGTTATTCTTTGAATGGCATCTCGAAAGCCTACCAGCGCATGAAGTCGCTGTGTAAAAAATAACACCCATGAAACCAACGATCCTGGCGGTTGATACGGCGCATGGCATCTGCTCCGCAGCACTCTGGCGCGAAGGTGCGGTAGCAGCTTTCATCCATTATGCCGAGCCTGCGAAGCAAGCAGAGCGTCTACTACCTATCATCGAATCGATGCTCGAGAAAGAGAAGCTCACGTACGGCGCCCTTACCCATCTTGTCTCCACCACCGGTCCTGGCAGTTTCACCGGGCTTCGAGTGGGCTTAGCAGCCATCAGCGGCATCCATATCGCAACCGGTATCCCGGCAGCGGGTCTTAGCACCCTACAAACACTCGCATGGCGCGGCCTTCACCATGAACACATCAAGACCGGCATGATCGCCAGTGTCATCGATGCACATCGCGGACAAGCCTATTTACAACTCTTCACCAACCAACAGAAATTCCCTGTCGCGGCAAGCGAGCCGATCTTGGTCGAGCTTGCGGATGTTGCCACTCACCTTACGGCCAAAGATTGTACGCTTTTTGGTAATATTGCTGTGCTCTCCGGCTCAACCGCTGCCACACTCGAACTCTCGGAGAAGAATCTACCCGATGCGACCGATGCCGCCGAGATGGCAGCAGCCTTGCTCGCGCGCGGTGAAACCTTGGCTCCGGCGCTCCCGCTTTATATCCGCGGGCCGGATGCAAAACTGCCGAAGAAGCGCATATGAACATCAAGATCCACCGAGCATCCCAGCATTTAGTGAAGACGGAGCGTTTAGCCGAGATACATGCCGCGTGTTTCCCTAAAGGATGGCAGGCGCTCGAATTCCAGCTACTCCTCGCTTCTGCCGGTTCCTTTTGCCTGGTCGCGGAAGAAGAGGGCCACATCGTCGGCTTCATCCTGCTTCGCCTGACCATCGATGAATGTGAAATTCTTACCTTCGCGGTCGATCCCACCCATCAACGCAGGAAGATCGGCTCAGTGCTCCTGGCCAGTGCCGTAGAAGAAATAGAAGAACGCGGTGGCGCAAAGATATTTCTTGAAGTGTCGGATAAGAACGAGGCTGCGATCGCACTCTACACCAAAGCAGGGTTCAGCCGCCTTAGTGTGCGCAAAGCATACTACGCCGGCGACGGCAATGCAGATGCCATCGTCATGAGCCTGGAGCTCGTCAGCGAGTAAGCTTTCTTAGATTTTAGCCGTTTGCGACCAGCAGTACATCCACGCGATCCGCTTGCGTACCGGCAGCGGCAGCATTGCCCATCGCCTGCACGTTGATACGCACCGTATCGATGCCTTGACCGATCAGGTATTTGCGTACGGCGAGTGCGCGTTTCAGCGATATGCGGCGCGCGGTGGAGTTCTGCGCGTCGGCACTGGTGGCATAGCTGATGATGTTGATGCGACGGTTCTCGTCTTTCTTCATCATCTCGATCGTGGTCGCGAATTGCTGCTGTTCTGCTGTCGTCAGTTCCACTTGCTCTTTTGCGAAGTTGACCATCGCCATCACGTTCGCCGGGAGTGCGACTGCCGTTGTCGGCGCGGTGGCCGGTGCAACGGAAGCAAGCGGTGCGACCGGAGCCGCCGGAACCGCCGTCGGTGCAGAAGGCGGAACGACTGCTGAAGGCGTCGTTACCACGACCGGAAGTGCCGGAGCTTCAGCGACCGGTGCAGCCGGAGCCGGAGCTGCCGCTGCTGCAGAAGCCGCAGCCGGTGCAGCACCAGGAGCAGGCGCTACCGGTTCGATCACCAGTTTGCCAT
>RGZB01000059.1 GCA_010031735.1 Pseudomonadota bacterium
CTCCTCGTGGATGCTCGGCCGTTCGCTCGAGACCCTCACGCTTCGCATGCGTGCGGCAGCAGAAGGTGCAAAGAAAGTAGCAGAATATCTGAAGAGCCATGCCAAGGTATCGCATGTATTCTTTCCGGATTTCTTAGAAGCGAAAGACGCAAGCAAAGCCATCTATCAGAAACAGTGCCAAGCGGCCGGCTCTACCTTCTCGTTCAATATCAAGGGGGGTGAGAAAGAGGCATTCGCTTTCTTGAACAAACTCGAGATATTCAAATTAGCGGTGAGCCTCGGCGGCACCGAATCGCTCGCCTGCCATCCGGCATCAACCGTGCATTCGGGTGTGCCGAAAGAAACGCGTGAACGTATCGGCATCACGGACGCGACGATCCGCCTTTCCGTCGGCATCGAACATCCCGATGACCTGCTCGCAGACCTGAAGCAGGCGCTCTCTTGATATTCACCATTCATACTGGACAACCATGTTGAAGAACAAAACCAAATACGCCATCAAAGCCGTGATCGAACTAGCAAAGGCGGAAAAGGACACTCCGGTACGGATCGAAGATATCGCACGCAGCCAGAACATCCCGAAGAAATTCCTGGAGCTGATCCTGATCGACCTGCGTTGCCTGGGTTTACTCCAAAGTAAAAAAGGCAAAGGCGGTGGGTACTTCCTCACCCGCAAAGCGGATAAAGCGAATGTGGGCGACATCATCCGGCACTTCGAAGGGCCCCTTGCGTTGCTCCCTTGCGCGAGTGTTACCCAATTTAAGACCTGTGACGATTGCAGGAATCCGAATGAATGCACGCTCCGCCTGGTCATGCGCAAGGTACGCGACGAGGCGGCCAAAGTGCTCGACCATGTGCCGATCTACCACCTGGCCAACATCAAAGACCTGAGGGTGTTGCTTGGCTAGCCTCACCACCTTATCGGCAGGCTTCCCAGAAGGCGTACTCTACCACCGCGCTTCCCTACCCCCTGTCGATTACTCTGCCTCCTTCCACCCGAAAGTCGATCTGCGCAAAGCGTATCTCTCGCTCAATCTGCGTGGCGACCTCGGCGTTCCTTTCGGCGAAGCCGGTGTCATCGAGCACGTCGGTAAATTGAACGGTACATTCGTAGAAGGTGATATTCTTTTTGGCTTTTCCGGCCTCTTCAATCTCGATCTTATCCTCGCCGCAGGCTTACATGGCGGTATCATCGGCGATAAGAACGGCACGCAACCGCTGATGATGGGTGATTTCTTAGGACTCATTTTCGAAACACCGAACCGCAAGGATATCTTAGGTGCGTTCAGCGACCGATTGAACAGTGCGCCCCGCCCGGATAAGAATTACTATTTCCCGCAGGCCTCATACTACCAATCCGAACCCGGCTACAGCGATATCGAACAACAGAGACTCTATCAGCTGATCAATGGCAAAGATCCGGTAGCGCGCACGAGCTTCCTGAATTCCGATGCGGGGTATGATTATATCCGCTCCCTCGTACGTGCAGGCAAGATCGTACCGATCACGATCGATCTCACCGACCCTGAGCGCACCCAATTACTGAAAGAGCATCTCGGCGAACAGTTCCGCATCGCGCTCGTCTATACCTCGAATGTGTTCTTCTACCTGAAGCTCGACCAGGATTTTTTCTTGAATCCGCAAGACCCGGTGAAAGCGGTCCGTGCCGCACTCAATAACATCGATCTTCTCGCCCATGGCAATCCCATCACGATCGTGGATGCGGGCCTGAAGAAACCGCAAGGTACCCAATTGCAGGTCTATACCCCCGCTCGCTTACGGGAAGTGCATGAAAGCGAGATTTCCAAACAACCGCCCTCATTACCGGGTAACAGCACAGGACACACCCCATGAAAAAACATTCTTTCTTCCTTATCGGTTTATTGCTAGCACTAATAGCGATGCCGACCTATGCTCAAGACACCACCCAAGGACAAGCGATGACGAACAAAACCTATAGCAAGACGCCTGAGGATCTGAAAAAACTCTCCTCCGAACAGTTCCATGTGACGCAGGAGAATGGCACCGAGCCCCCCTTCAAAAATGCATACTGGGACAACCATAAAGAAGGGATCTACGTCGATGTGGTTTCCGGCGAGCCGCTTTTTTCCTCTACCGATAAATTCGATTCCGGCACCGGCTGGCCGAGTTTCACCAAACCGATCAGCAAGGAATTCATCTCGGAGCATAAGGATGTCACCTTCGGCATGACGCGTGTGGAAGTACGTTCGCAGAATGCAGACTCGCACCTCGGCCATGTCTTCGACGACGGTCCGCGTGATAAAGGCGGCATGCGTTACTGTATCAACTCCGCGTCTCTCCGGTTCATTCCAAAAGCGGATTTAGAGAAAGAGGGATACGGCGCATACCTGCCCTTGTTCAAATAAACCATGCCGATTTTCACGCTTTCTCCACTTTTCAGAACGCGGCGTTTCCTGCCATTGTTCGTCACGCAATTCTTCGGTGCATTCAACGATAATGCGCTCAAGAACGCGTTTGTTATCTGGTATACGTACGCCGTTGCACTGAAAGCCGGCATCAATCCCTCGATGATGGTGACGATGGCCGGTGGTATTTTCATTTTACCGTTCTTCCTGCTCTCTGCACCCGCCGGGGCGATTGCCGATAAATACGAACGCAGCTGGCTCACCCGCCGTATCAAGGCGTTCGAGATCCTGCTGATGATCACCTGCAGTGCCGGGTTTTATCTCGGTAATATCCCGCTGCTGCTTGTCACCATCTTCCTGATGGGCGTGCACTCCACGTTCTTTGGGCCGATCAAATACAGTTTGCTGCCGGAACATCTGCAAAAATCCGAACTCATCAGCGGCAATGGCTGGATCGAAGGCGGTACGTTCTTATCGATCCTTCTCGGTACCATCTTCGGGGGTGTGGTGATCCTTACCCACCATGGCGTCTGGTGGTTGTCCGGCGCCATCACCCTTTTTGCGGTCACGGGTTTCATCGCAAGCCTTTCTATCCCGAAAGCCCGTATCGCAGAGCCGGATCTCCATATCGGTTTCAATATATTCCACCAAACCTACCGCCTTCTCTCTTTCGCACGGAAAGAGCGTATGCTCTGGCATACCATCATCTGCATCTCCTGGTTCTGGTTTATCGGCGCGACGTTCCTGACGCAGTTGCCCGTCTACACCGCATCGGTGATCCATGGTAATGAACATGTGGTCACACTGTTCCTCACCATCTTCTCGATCGGGATCGGCTTAGGTTCTGTTGCCTGCAACAAGCTGCTGAATGGCAAGATCGATTGCCGTCTGGTGCCCTATGGCACGGTCGGTATGTCCATCGCCATCGTGCTTTTTACTGCTGCCACGCGCTTATTCATCCAGGATGTCCCGGCTCCGGCAACCTTGATGGATGCCTCCACGTTCTTATCCACTTTTTATGGCTGGCTGATCGTGACCAGCCTGCTCACACTCGCGGTGATGTCAGGTATTTATATCGTTCCGCTCTATGCGCTTCTGCAGAACCGATCGGAACCGCGCGTCCTTGCCCGTATGATTGCATCGAATAACATCATGAATTCCTTTTTCATGGTGGTGGCAAGCCTGTCTGCCATGCTGCTCTTCTCGCACGGCTTCACGGTGAGCGATATCCTACTCATCACCGGTGCGGTGAATCTGCTGCTGTTACTCGTTCTCAGGAAGATTAAGTAATCAGTGCGGGCGCTGGGTATAGTACGCGATCAGCAGGATGATCTGCAGTATCACCACCAGGATATAACGCGCACGGAACGAGGATTTCTTGGTTTTATGGCGAAATAAGCGTGAGGCGAGGAAACCACCCGGGCTGCCGCCCAGGAAGCAGAATACGAGCAGGGTTTTTTCCGGTATGCGCCAGCTGCCCTGGATAGACGCCCTTTTATCGAGCCACCAGACCGCGACCGTAATGAGGTTGATGACCAACAGATACAAAAATATATGTTGTGCGGTGATGCCTTCCATGCCGGTTCTCCGGTTAATTGTTATTTAACTACTATTTGGTAGCATAGGTTTATGAAACGACCAAAGATTTTAATTATCACGACCGGCGGGACGATCGATGCAGAAGGCTACAAAGGACCTGCACCCGAGCGTGTGACGCCACTCGAGCATAGTATCATCCCTGCAACCGTCCACATGCTGGGGCATGGTGCGGATTGTGGATTCTATGAGCTCTGCAGGAAAGACAGCAACGATGTAGACGTGGACGATCTCCAGCACCTGGCACAGGTCATCAACGATCCGCACAGCGAATACGATTACATCTTGATCACGCACGGCACTGATACGATGCCGCGCAACGCCCGTTATCTTGCGGAGCTGTTGGGTAAAACGGATAAGACGGTGGTGTTCACGGGTGCGATGGAACCGATCGCCAACGGTGAGCATTCGGATGGGATCGAGAACCTGCGCATGTTCCTGGAAACCTACAGGGATATACCGGCAGGTGTCCATGTCATCATGGGTGAAACACTCCTGCCGATCGCAGGCCTACGGAAAGACTTCAAAGAAAAGCGGTTCTACATCACCGACGAGCCCGACAACAACGAGCGGCTCCCACCGTTAGGTAGGAGCCGCTAATGGTCATTGATGCGGGTATTCGTACGCTTTAAGCGAAAACGTCCAGGATCAGCTGTGCGTTAGCGGCGCTGGCTTCCTTTTGTACAGAAAGCGAGCTGCCGGTCTTCTGGTTCTGCGCATCGAGTGCGCGTTGGTAGTTATATACCGTTGACGGGTTGTCCGCCGGATTTTTCGGGATATATTGACTAGCCATAGAAGTGATCGAGTTGATAGACATACTCTATCCTTTACTGTGAGTGTATCCCTTCATTCTAGGGTTCAAACCTTAACAAGTCGTTAAGATTTGAGAGGATGCAACCTGCTGATTTATTTCTTTTTCTTGAGAAGGTCGCGGATCTCGGTGAGCAGAACCTCTTGTTTGCTCGGCGGTTCGTTTGCCGCTTGTGCCGCTTGTTTTCGTTTCAAATTATTGATGAATTTTACCAACATGAAGATAGCGAAAGCAGTGATGGTGAAATCGATCACCGTCTGGACGAATTTACCGTAGGCGATCGTGACGGCCGGGTGATCCGGGGTTGCCGGCGCAAGAGTGATCGCGAGGTGGGAGAAGTCGAGCCCACTCATAATGAAGCCCAGGGGCGGCATCATCACATCCGATACCAATGAGGTGACGATCTTACCGAACGCCGCACCGATGATGATACCGACCGCCATATCGACCACGTTGCCCTTCATGGCAAACTGTTTGAATTCACTCATGATGCTCATACCGACTCCTCTGGTTGGTTGAGCCGAGCATATTCGGAAGTGACAGGATTTGTAAAGGGCTGCTTTCTATGAGGCTAGATGCGGTGATATTCCTTGAACCAGCGGACGAATTTCGGCAGCCCATCGCTGATGAGCGTGCGCGGGTTATAGCCGAGATCCTTGCGCGCATCGTTGATATCTGCGTGGGTGGCCACCACATCGCCCGGCTGCATCGGGCTCATCACCAGCTGTGCTGGTTTACCCACCGCACGCTCGAGCGTGCGGATGAAATCCATGAGCGGCTCGCTTTTATCATTCCCGAGGTTATAGATTTTGTGCGCAGGTGCGCCGTCTTTCTTGACCGGCGGTTTGGCGAACACCGAAAGCACGCCCGTCACGATGTCATCGATATAGGTGAAATCGCGTTTGAGCTTGCCGTCGCCGAACACCTTGATCGGCGTACCGGTCATGATGTCTTTGGTAAAAGAGTAATACGCCATATCCGGCCTGCCCCACGGACCGTATACGGTGAAGAAACGCAGTCCTGTCATCGGTATGTTGTAAAGATGGCTATAGGTGTAGCTCATCAGCTCATCCGATTTCTTGGTCGCGGCATAAAGCGAGATCGGCTGATCGGTCTTTTGTGTGGTCGAGAACGGTAATTCTGTGTTAGCGCCGTACACCGAACTGGAGCTTGCGTACACCAGGTGTTTCAGTTTCGGCATGCTCCGCGCATATTCCAGGATATTGAGATGCCCTACGATATTGCTCTCGATATACGCGTGTGGATGGGTGAGTGAGTAGCGCACACCGGCTTGTGCAGCGAGATGGATGATATGGGTAAGGCTTGGCAACAGCGGTTTCATGAATGTATCCATCGCTGCACGGTCCGCGATGTTCACTTTCTGGAAGCGCCATTGCCGGCCTGAGTCCGTCTCGCTTGCGATCCTTGCAAGACGTGCATTCTTGAGTGCGGGATCATAATAGTCATTTACGTTGTCGATGCCGATCACCGGATGCCCGCGCGAAAGCAGTGCGTGCGTCACATGGTAGCCGATGAAGCCTGCCGCACCGGTGACTAGGATGGTCATGCCGCCTCCTTGAATTTCGGAGCGACGGGCACCTCGATACCGAGTTCAAGCGGCCCTTGTGTCAGGAACGCACGGGGAGCATAGCCAAAATCCTGGCGTGCTTCACTATCGTCGAATACGAGATCGCTGTTCATACGCACCGCGATTTCGCCATTGGTGTCGGGGTTGCGCGTAATGAACGAGAAGATATCGATGATGAGCGGCAGGTATTTCGTGCGGATGATACGCGCCGGTTTGTTCATATTCTTCGCGATACGCTCCACCATCGCGATATAGGTAATCTGTTCACCGCCACCGAGGCTGTAGCATTTGTTATACGTGGTGGAGAGCGGAAGCGAGGTCATCACCGCATTCGCGAGGTCATCGGTGTGCACCGGTGCACGCAGGCCCGTTCCCGGATCGGTAAGCGGGAAGAATCCGAAACGGTCGATGAAGCGGCGGATGCTGCAGACGTTGCGATCGAGTCCGATACCGTAGATCATCGTCGGGCGGAACACCGTCCATGCGATGCCGTATTTCTCGCATTGCTGGCGAATCGCATTCTCGGCGCTGATGAATCTGCTCACGAGTTCTTTTTCATAACGGTTCTTCGAACTGGATTTACCCATGATCGACGTAGAGCTGAAACAAATTACACGTTTCACACCGAGTTCGGCCAGTTGTTTGATGTGTTGCGGCAGTAACCAGATCGCCGCGGTGCAGATTACCGTCTTCGGTTGGTAGCCATTCAGATCCAGCGTCTCAGAGGTCAGGCTCCCCTGTATCCAAGTAAGGTTGCGGTTGACGTAATCGACCGTATGCGTGTGATACAATACGCCCGTTTTGATATCGGAGGCGAGCAAGCGGCGGATGATGCTGATGCCCACCTGCCCTGTACCACCCACCACCAGCACCGGATCGTGGGAATGCACGGCGCGATCTTCCATATAGCGGCGCCCCAGCGGCGTCTCGAGAAGCTGCACCTGGCGTTCGTGGCGCTCCACTTCCGCGGATCTATTTTTGAAGCTGATGAATTCCTTGAGGAGTATCCACACCGAACGCACCGCAAGACGAGCATAGATACCGCCGATCGTGCCCACCCGGAACGCAAGATTGTAACGCTCATGGAAGTGCTTGTTGAAATAATGCACGAAGCCACGGGCCTTATGCCATTCCACGAACAATGTCGAGACCTTGCTGGTACTACGGTAATGCACGACCCGCACGGTCGGCACGTATAATACTTTTCCACCGGCTTTATTCACGCGTAAGCACAGATCGAGATCCTCTACGTGGAAGAAATAATCTTCGTCCATCCCGCCGAGTTGCAGATAGCGTTCGCGACGCATCAGCATCAGCGCACCCGAGATCGCAGGCACGTATTGTGCCTCCGTCTCATTCGGGGACTCATCGATATTGAGGCGCGGATATTTTTGTGGATTCACGCGCCAAAGCGATAAAAGTTCCGTGATCGCGGTGCGCGGAGTCAGCAAATGGCGTTTGCTGCCACCTTGTGCAGCACCATCCGCGGTCGTCATCGTACATCCCGCTAACCATGCTTCCGGATATTGTCGGAACGCTTCGACGAGTGCCGCCACACCGTTCGAGGGCGCAACGGAATCGGGATTCAGCAGCAAGAGATAATCACCGTTCGCGGCTTTCGCGCCCATGTTGCATGCGCGCGCAAACCCAACGTTTCCTTGACCGCGAAGTATTTTAAGACGCGGCTCACGTTTGGCGAACGCATCGAGACGCGCCTGTACTTCTTTACGGTTACCGTTATCGACCAGGATCACTTCCTGAACACCTTGTTGCGAGAGCGCAGACTCGATCGCACGTGCTAGGATAGGACCGGTGTGATACGTCACCATCACGACTGAAACCGACATAATCACTCCAAAAAATTCTCTAGAAGGTATCTATAGCACTTCTTCTTCGTAATACTAATGCTTTTTCGAGTAAATTCACTTCTTCTGTAACCTGCTCTCACCGCCGGTTTCCGCGTTTATGGATTTTTTATCTGCCGGTGAGAGAAAATGTTTGGGAAAGAAATTCGCATGATGTTCTTTCGTTAGTAAGTATATAAAATTTTACGGAGTTTTGATCATACTATTGCAAATAAGGCACACTTCATCACAGAGTCATGCATATTTACAATCCACAGGCTGTGGATATTTGACGTAAATGCCTCAAATGAATTACTTTCCTATTAATTGCTTAACTTTGTGGAGGAGCTATCATGGCTGCTAAGAAAAAAGCTAAGGCAAAGAAACCGGCTAAAAAAACCGCTTCTAAAGCGAAAAAAAAGTCGGCTTCCAAAGCCAAGAAAAAGAAATAACTTCTTTTTCTCGAATAAAGAAAACCCCGGCAACTGTGTCGGGGTTTTTTTATTGCGCGCATCCCTGCACACAGAACCACACGTAATCCACGCTCTGGACTCTACCACTTCACTGGATTCTTTTTATACTGCGCGAAGCTCTGCAGTTTCGTATCGCGGTCAGAAACCACCGGATTCTTGATCGGCCACGGGATGTTCAGATCCGGATCGTCGTACAGGATCCCCATCTCACCCGGCGCATTATAGGTTTCCGTTACCTTATACATCACATCTGCCATTTCATCACCGAGCACACAGAAACCATGTGCGAAACCACCTGGCACCCACAGCAGGGTCGCGTTCTCATCGGAAAGTTCAACGCCCACGTATTCGCCAAACGTTTTTGAATTCGGGCGCACGTCCACCGCCACATCCCAGATGCGCCCGCGCACCGCACCCACCAGTTTTCCTTGCGGAGGTGTATGTTGGAAATGCAAACCGCGAAGCACGCCCGGCGACGAACGGCTGTGGTTATCCTGTGCGAACCTGATCGGAAGCCCTGCTTCCTTGAACTTCGCTTCGTTGAAGCGTTCGACGAAGAAGCCGCGTTTGTCGCCATGCTTGGTCAGCTGTACGATCTTCACGCCATCCAGTTTGGTATCGATCACTTTCATAACGAGTCCTTACGCTTGTTGCGGGAATTTTTCAGCGAAACACCGGTCGAGCGCATCTTCCCAGGAAGGCATCTCGATACCGAATACGTCTTTCAGGCGCGTCATATCCAAACGGGAATTGAGCGGACGTTTGGCCGGTGTTGGATATTCCGCGCTGGTGATCGGCACCACGTTCTGCACTTTCATCGGCAGGTGATATTCGCGTGCGAGTTCGAATATCTTATTCGCGAACCCGTGCCAGCTCGTCAGCCCACTGTTGGCGAGGTGGAAAATGCCGGTTGGGAAATCATCCACCTCGAACTGCATAGCATGCTCAAGCGCACGAAGCGAGAAATACGCGATATCATCGGCGTAGGTTGGCGCACCGATCTGGTCTGCCACTACGCGAAGCTCTTCGCGCTCAGCCCCTAAACGCAGCATCGTATTCACGAAATTCTTGCCGTGTTCGTCGAATACCCAGCTGGTACGGAAAATAAGCGATAATCCTTCCGCATTCTGAATGCGCTGATCGCCCTGCAGTTTGGTGAGTCCGTAATGGGAAAGCGGACCGGTTTGATCGGTTTCTTTCCAGAAGCCTTCACCGCCACCCGGATAGACATAATCCGTGGAATAATGCACGAACGGAATGCCTTCTTCGCATGCCCACTCGGCAACCACGCCCGGCGTCTCGGCATTAATCAAGCGGCAGAGTTCTTTATCCTCTTCTGCTTTATCGACTGCGGTATAAGCCGCGGCGTTGATGATCGCAAGCGGGTCGTATTGCTGGATATATTTGAGTACGGCACTGGGGTTGGCGAAATCCGCCTGTTCTTTATCGAGCGGGATGGCTTTGCCGCGCAGCTGCCGCATGAGCGCCGTGCCCACCTGGCCACCCGCACCCAGCACAAGTATAGGAGGGTTTTCTTCCGTCATCATGTCGCCCAATACTGGCTGCGGCCTTCGGCGGCGATCTGGCGCAGATAATCGGCGTAGGAATTCTTACCTAAACCTTCGGCGATCGCCTTCAGCTGTTCCGCCGTGATGAAGCCGCGGTGCATCGCGATCTCTTCGATACAACCGATCTTCAGGCCCTGGCGCTCTTCCACGATCTTGATGAATTGCGCGGCCTCTAAGAGTGACTCCGGGGTACCCGTATCGAGCCACGCCACACCGCGACCCAGGATATCCACTTTCAGTTTGCCGCGGCGTAGATACTCACGGTTCACATCCGTGATCTCGAGTTCGCCGCGCGGGGATGGCTTGAGTGCTTTGGCGATGCTGACCACTTCCTTGTCGTAGAAATAAATACCCGTCACTGCCCAGTTGGATTTCGGCTGTTTCGGTTTTTCTTCGATGCTGATCGCGTTTTTGTTCTCGTCGAATTCCACGACACCGTAACGCTCCGGATCACGCACGTGGTACGCCAGCACCGTGCCACCTTCTGTGATGCGCGTCGAATCCTCGAGCACGGTCGTCAGCTGGCGGCCGTAGAAGATGTTATCGCCAAGCACCAGGCACACCGGGCTGCCATTGATGAATTTCTCTCCGATCAGGAACGCTTGTGCGATCCCTTCCGGTTTTGGCTGTGCTTCGTAGGAAAGATGGATGCCGAGTTTGGAGCCGTCGCCGAGCAGGCTTTCGATCATCGGCAGATCGCGCGGGGTGGAGATAATGAGAATGTCTTTGATACCCGCGCGCACGAGAAGCGAGAGCGGATAATAGATCATCGGCTTGTCGTATACCGGCAGCACTTGCTTCGATAAGATCGCCGTCATCGGGAGTAAGCGTGTACCCGAACCGCCCGCTAAGATGATGCCTTTCATAGTTACGCCGCCCTCTTCTTCTGGGTTACTTTCTCACACCATGCGGTGTTATCGAGATACCACTGCACTGTGGCTTTCAAGCCTTGTTCGAAATTCAGATAGTTGCGCTTATAGCCGAGCGTTTTTTCTGCTTTCGAATCATCGATCGCGTAACGGAAATCATGCCCCGGACGATCCGCTACGAACGTGATTTGCTCACGGTAGGATTTGCCGTCTTTTCTCGGGCGAAGTGCATCGAGTGTATCGCAAAGCGCTTCCACCACCTGCACGTTGGTGCGTTCGGAATTGCCACCGAAGCAATAGGTCTCACCCGGTTTACCTTTCGTAAGCGCGAGATAGACACCGCGCGTATGGTCTTCCACATGGATCCAATCACGGATGTTATCGCCCTTGCCGTAGATGCCGAGCGGCTGACCGGCAAGCCCGCGCGTGATCATCGCCGGGATCAGTTTTTCAGGGAATTGACGTGGGCCGTAATTGTTCGTGCAGTTGGTGACGATCGTCGGCATATGGTACGTCTCGAACCATGCGCGCGCCAGGTGGTCGCCCGCGGCTTTCGATGCCGAGTACGGGGAGTTCGGCTGCATCGGGGAGTTCTCGGTGAATTTACCGGTCGGGCCGAGTGACCCATACACCTCATCGGTTGATACCTGCACGAAGCGGAAGGATTCTTTTTTCGTTCCCGCAAGCCCGTTCCAATACCGGCGCGAAGCCTCCAGCATCTGGAAGGTACCGGTGACGTTCGTC
>RGZB01000060.1 GCA_010031735.1 Pseudomonadota bacterium
TGCCTAAATAATCGAGCGGATCGACCGCCTCACGGCCCTGGCGGATCGCGAAATGGAGCTGTGGTTTTTCCACGCGTCCGGTGTTCCCGACCTTCGAGATCGTCTGCCCCTGATGCACGCGCTGGCCGGATTTCACCAGGATATCGCTGTTATGCGCATAGGCCGTCACCCAGCCATTCTTGTGTTTGATGATGACGAGTTTGCCGTAGCTCTTCAGCCCCGTGCCGGTATAGATCACCTCACCATCCGCCGCTGCTTTCACCGGTGTACCGACCGGTGCGGCGATATTGATGCCTTCGTTATTGATGCCGCCCTTCTGTGGACCGAAATCCCCGATCACCTTACCTTTAAGCGGCCAGATGAAGCCGATCGCCGCACCGCCTTCGGCGATATCCGGGGCGGCCTCACGCGCCGCACGTGCGGGTTTTTCCTCTACCCGGGCGATTTCCTGGCGCTTCGGTGCTTCCGGCTCCGCACGCTCTGCTTTCACTGCTTTCCTCGGTACCAATGCCGGCGATTCATCCTCGATGGTTTTCGGCAGCGCCTTCTCTTCCGCACTGCTACCGAACGGATTCCATGAAGATTCCTCATGCGTTTCGTGCGCTAGCTGGCGTGGCTCTTCCACCTTCGCGAAATTCTGCTTCGTGTGCGGCGTTTCTTTGCCAAGCGGCGTCAGCACATATTTCGTAGACTTTCCTGGCGATGGCTGGCCGGAACTGCCACTGAAATCGGGTGTATCATCGTAAATGGCATGAGCCTTACGCCATTTATCATCTTTAATCGCGGACGTGCCAACAGGAGCAAGCTCGCTTGATTCAATCTTGCCTCCATGTGCAGCCGCAAGCGAACCGACTTCGATTTTGCTGGTCGGCAGTGCTACCGATTTCGGGCTGGTGAAACCACCGTTATACGCACGGTATGGCAGGCGAATCTGTTGTCCCTGGTCGATGGTATATGGCGCCTGCAGGTCGTTGATACGGGCGAGCTCGCTCACATCCAATCCTTCCTTGCGGGAGATGGATTGCAGCGTTTCGCCGTAACGCGCGACATATACCTGCGGGCGGCTGATCTTGAGTTGCTGCCCCGGCGTGAGATTATAAGGTGGTTTCAGATTATTGAACTCGATGATCTCACGCGTCGTGGTATTGTAGCGTTCTGCGATGGCATAGAGGTCGTCGCCTTTCCTGACATCCACCATTTTATGCAGGCGCATCTCACGGGCGCGTTCAGCATCCGCAAGCGAACCTGCTTCACCGCGCGAGTCTTTATAATAGAATTGTCCGTAATCTTTCACGCTCGCCGGCTTCTGGCTGCAGGCAGCCAGAGCAAGGATCGAAATGGCGAGCAGCGAATGGCGCATGGTTATTTTATCACCGCCTGCCCGTTCATATACGGACGCAGTACTTCCGGAATCTCGACCGAACCATCTTTCTGCTGGTAATTCTCGAGCACGGCGATCAATGTACGACCCACCGCCAAACCCGAACCGTTCAGCGTATGCACAAACTGCGTACCTTTATCCGTACGGTACCGCGCTTTCATACGGCGTGCTTGGAAATCGCCGCAATTCGAACAGCTGGAAATCTCACGGTAGGTGTTCTGTGCCGGCAGCCACACTTCGATATCGTAGGTTTTCTTCGCCGAGAAGCCGGTGTCTTTCGAACAGAGCAGCATCACGCGGTAGGGCAATTTCAGACGCTCTAAGATCGATTCCGCACACCCGAGCATACGCTCATGTTCCGCGACCGATTCTTCCGCTTTCACGACCGAGACCAGTTCTACTTTCGAGAATTGGTGCATACGGATCATACCGCGCGTATCCTTACCCGCCGAGCCTGCCTCCGAGCGGAAGCACGGCGTATAGGCGGTGAACCGGAGCGGTGAGAAATTCTCCTCCAGGATCGTATCACGCACCAGGTTCGTAAGTGAAATCTCAGAGGTCGAGATCAGCCGGAAACCATCCGTCGTCGCAAAGGAATCCTCGGCGAATTTGGGCAGCTGGCCGGTGCCGTACATCGCATGGTCGCGCACCAAGAGCGGCGGCGATACTTCCATATAACCATATTCGCCCGTGTGTACATCGAGCATGAAGTTCGCCAGTGCACGTTCCAGTTTCGCGATCTGGTTTTTAAGCACCACGAAGCGCGCGCCCGAGATTTTCGCGGCGGCTTCGAAATCGATCTGCTTCAGGCCTTCACCAATATCCGTGTGGTCTTTCGGCGTGAAATCGAACACGCGCGGTGCGCCGATGCGTTTGATCTCTTTATTGTCGCTTTCGTCTTTGCCGTCCGGCACATCGGCAGATAAAATATTCGGCAACCCTTCGAGCATGGCGACCAGCGCTTCATTCTCGTCGCCATCTTCGGCTTGGGAATCCTTGAGTTTCGCGATCTTTTCTTTCAGTTCTTTGGAGCGTGCGAGCTGTGCATCCGCATTCTGCTTCTGGGATTTGAGCAGGCCGATTTCTTTCGCGAGTTTGTTCGCCTCTTCCTGAAGGGTCTGAAGCGAGTTGATATTGCCACGCGCATCTTTATCGGCAGAAAGTATCGCCTCCGAAAGCGCGGCAAAGCCACGGCGTTTCAGGGCAGCATCGAATTCGGCAGGATTGGCGCGTATGGCTTTAATATCGTGCATAATTATTTCTTGTTGGTTTGAACATACCGGCAAAGGAAGATGGAAAATTCATATAATATCAACAGGGGAATTGCCAGCCCAATCTGGCTGATCACGTCCGGTGGCGTTAATACCCCAGCCACGATAAAGATGAGCACAATGGCGTAGCGGCGGGATTTTTTGAGAAGCTCCGGTGTCACCACCCCCACTTTAGCAAGCAGCATCAGTGCCACCGGCAGTTGGAAGGCTAAGCCAAACGCAATGATAAGGGTGGTCACGAGCGAGAGATACTCACTCACACGCGCCTCGAGCTGGATCGGCATCGACCCCGGCACACCGAGCGTCTCGAAGCCGGAGAAGAAACGCCACGCAACCGGGAATACAAAATAATAGACCAGCGCCGCGCCCATCAGGAACAAGATCGGCGACAATGTGAGTACCGGAAGCAGAAACGCGCGCTCATGCTTATATAAGCCCGGTGCCAAAAAGAAATAGAGCTGGAAGGCGAACACCGGGAAGGTGATCACGAAGCCTGCGAACATCGCGAGTTGCAGGTAGGTGAAGAAGGCTTCCGTAAGCCCTGTGTAGATCAAACGGCGATCCTGCCCGGCGTAGATATCTGCAAGCGGATGCACAAGAAACTGATAGATTTGCTGCGAGTAGAAATAGCACACGCACACGGCAATGAGCCATACGCCAAGGACGATCAAGACACGGCGTTTCAGCTCAATCAGATGTTCGACCAGCGTCATCGCCTTATCGGAAGGCTCCACTGCCACCTGCTTTTTCGAAGTGCGCGCGCGTTTCTTGCTCATGCTTTCTTCTTTTTCGGTTTAGTGCGGGTCTTTTTAGATTTGGACTGGGTAGTCTTCTTTGGTGCAGGTTTCACGCGCGGCTTGATGCCGAGTTCACGCTCCATCGCACCGACGTCGTAGGCATGCCGTTCATTGCCATCGAGATCGACAATCGTATTGAGCTTCACGCCTTCGCGGTTGATCTCGTCGATCGCGTCTTTGATGCCGGTTTCTTCCGCGGCTTCTTCGAGCGTCTTCATGAAATCGCGGCTGGCGCGTTTGAATTTCACGATCACCTTGCCGACTTTTTTTGCCACCACCGGCATATCCTTCGGCCCGATGACAATAGCTGCCACCGCCAGAATCACCAGAAACTCTGACGAAGAAACATCAAACATAGGTATGTACTTTTAAATTATGCGCTTTTTTTCTTCTGCGCGGGTTTGCTGGCAGGCTTTTTCTTCGGCGCCGGATCATCATCCACCTCTTCGAACGCCACTTGCTGCACGTTGGAAGCGGATTTCTTCTCTTCCGCTTTCGTCGGGGCAGCCGTTTCGGCCTCACCGTTCATCGCATCTTTGAGCGACTTGATACCTTTACCGACATCAGCCATCACCGCCGGAAGTTTCCCCGCGCCGAACAGCACGAACACAATCACCAGAACCAGAATCAAATGCCAAAGACTGAAACCCATAAAAACTCCCTAAACGTGGCCGCAAGCCCAATTGAATGTTTGTGGCAGCACCACTTTTGTGATAACCTGTTGGACTATTTAGCAAACTTTATAGCGTAAGCATAGTATTTAATGCACGGCGAGAATCTTGAAGTCATATTGGTGTTATTGCTGGCCGCAGTCGTGGTCGTGGCCGTATTCAAACGCCTGAACCTTAGCCCGGTGCTGGGTTACCTTGTCGCCGGTATGGTGATCGGCCCCTCGGGCGCTGCCCTTATCCCCGGCAGCGACACTACGAAATATATCGCTGAATTTGGGGTAGTTCTCCTGCTTTTTTACATCGGCCTCGAACTTACCTTAGAGCGTCTGAAGGCCATGCGGCGCTATGTCGTCGGCTTCGGCAGCTTGCAAGTCCTGATCACGATGGCCGTCATCACCTATACGGCCATGCACTTTGGCTATGGCACGAAAACGGCCCTGATCGTGGGGGGTGCACTCGCCCTCTCCTCCACCGCCATCGTTCTGCAAGTGCTCGCTGAGCGCGGGGAACAAGCAACCCAGGTCGGCCGTCTTTCCTTGGCCGTACTGATCGCGCAGGACTTATATGTCGTCCCGCTCATGGTGATGATTCCGCTGTTTGCTCAAGAAGTCTCGAATATCCCGCTCGTGATCGCAGGCGCCATGCTGAAGGCAGCCTTCGCCATCGTCGCCATCATCGTGGTCGGCCGCTTATTCCTCCGCCCCCTCTTCCGTGTCATCGGCTCGCTGCGTAGCCGGGAGCTCTTTGCCGCGACGACACTGCTTATTGTGCTCGGCGCTGCCTGGGGTACGGAACATTTTGGCCTATCGCTCGCCCTCGGTGCGTTCTTCGCAGGGCTGATGGTGGCGGAAACCGAATATTGCCATCAGGTAGAAGCCGATATCCTGCCGTTCAAATCGCTGCTCTTAGGCCTATTCTTCATGACGGTCGGGATGAGCATCGATTTAGAGGTGCTGAAGACGAATGCCAACAGCATTCTCTCCATTGCCGTACTACTGATCTTAACGAAAGCCGTCATCGTGACGATCCTTTGCCTGCTCGCACGCTTTAAGGTCGGCGCTTCCATACAAGCGGGTCTGTTGCTCTCGCAGGGCGGCGAATTCGCGTTCGTACTGTTCGGCCTCGCCTCCACGCTGGGGGTCATCGATAGCAAGGTCTCGCAAACCCTACTCGTCACCGTCACCATCACGATGGCGATCACACCGCTCCTTGCGGTGCTCGGCAAGAAGATCGCCGATAAACTCGATAAAGAAGCCGGTGTCGCGACCGATCTTGGCGATATCGTCGAGGAAAACAAGGATATCGACAAGCACATCTTAGTGATCGGCTTCGGCAAAGTCGGCCGCTCGGTGTGCGAACTCCTGGCTGCGAGCAAGATCAACTATGTCGCGCTCGACTCCGATGCGAAGAACGTGCATGAGGGCCGCGTGAAAGGCTTCCCGGTGTATTACGGTGCGACCGACCGTATCGAGGTCTATCAGTCGGTCGGTATCGAACGCGCGGTCGCTGTCATCGTCACCAGCCGCGATAGGCAGGAAGCAAAACGTGCTGTCACGGCGGTGCGCAGTTTCTTTCCGAATATGCCGATCATCGCGCGCGGCTGGGATCATAGCCATGTGAAGGATCTGGAAGCGGCGGGTGCCACCTTCGCGATCGCAGAAGCCTTCGAGGTGAGCATGCAGCTCGGCAGCACGATCCTGAACGCCATGGGTTTCGCTGAACCGGAGATCGAGCGCATCATCCAGGATTTCCGCCTGGAGCGCTACAGCCCGCAATCGCGGGAGAACCTCACCTCGGGTGAGACCGTACCGGTGCCAAACGGCTGATTAATCGCTAACATGGTGGTGCACCTTGTCGGTTCCCGTGACACGCTTTTCGATCGTGCGCAGCAGCACATAGAATACCGGTGTCAGGAACAGGCCAAAGAACGTAACGCCCAGCATACCCGAGAATACAGCGATACCCATCGCCTGGCGCATCTCAGCACCTGCACCTGTGGATAGGGCAAGCGGCACTACGCCCATGATGAACGCAAGCGAGGTCATCAGGATCGGGCGGAGCCTTAGATGCGCTGCTTCGATCGCGGATTCGATCGTGCCTTTACCCGTGATTTCAAGTTCGCGCGCGAACTCGACGATCAGAATCGCGTTCTTGCAAGAAAGTGCTGCAAGCACGAAGAGACTGATCTGCGTGAAGATATTGTTATCGCCGCCATGCAGCCATACACCGACGATGGCAGAGAGCAAACACATCGGCACGATCATGATAATCGAGAGCGGCAGGAACAGGCTTTCATAAAGCGCTGCGAGCACAAGGAACACCAAGAGCACGCAGATGGGGAACACCAGCACCGCCGTGTTACCGGCAAGTATTTGCTGGTAGGTCAGCTCCGTCCATTCAAAGCTCATGCCTTTCGGCAGGTTCTCTTCCAGGATTTTAGTGATCGCGTTCTGTGCCTGCCCGCTCGAGAAACCCGGAGCCGGGCCACCGTTAAGATCGGCCGCGCGGAAGCCATTATACCGCATCGCACTTTCCGGCCCTGTGGTCTCATTCACGCTTAGAACAGAACCGAGCGGCACCATCGCGCCATCATGGTTACGCGTGCGCAGGCTTAAAATATCCTGCGGGTTGGAACGGTATTCCTTATCCGCCTGCACCACCACCTGATAGGTGCGGCCGAATTTATTAAAGTCGTTCACGTAAAGTGAGCCCAGATAGATCTGCATGGTGTCGAACACATCCTTCACATTCACGCCAAGCTGCTGCGCCTTGGTACGATCCAGATTCACGAAAAGCTGCGGCGTGTTGGTTTTATAGCTCGAGAAGATGCCGCTCAGTTGCGGGTCTTTCCGCGCCTTATCCACCACGTTCTTCATCGCGGTATCGAGTGCCGTGTAGCCTTGATCCGTACGGTCTTCCACCTGCAGCTTGAAACCACCGATCGTACCAAGACCCATCACCGGCGGCGGCGGGAAAATGGCGATGAAGGCATCTTTCACGCCCATGTATTTCATCTGCAACGTATGCGCGATCGCGAAACCGGAAAGCGCTTTGCTTTTACGTTCGCTGAAGGGCTTCAACGTTACGAACACGATACCTGCGCTCGAACTGTTGATGAAGCCGTTGATGGACAAACCCGGGAACGAAACCGCCGATTCCACACCCGGTTCTTTAAGCGCTATTTCCGACATCTGGCGGATGACTTTCTCCGTGCGGTCAAGCGTCGCACCCTCCGGCAATTGCGCGAAGCCCACCAGATATTGTTTGTCCTGCACCGGCACGAATCCCGGCGGTACCAGTTGGAAGAAGAAATACGCAACCACCAAAAGCACTGCATATGCACCCACAGCCGTGCCTTTACGTTTCAGGATACCGGAAACACCATTGCCATAACGCTCGGAACTACGCGCGAAGAATCGGTTGAAGCGCAAGAAGAAACCGCCGAATACCCGGTCGGTAGCTAAGGTGAGCCAATCTTTTTTAGCACCATGTTCTTTGAGCAGGAGCGCGGCAAGCGCGGGGCTCAGTGTGAGCGAGTTGAACGCCGAAATCACTGTGGAGAAGGCAATCGTCAGCGCGAACTGGCGGTAGAACTGCCCGGTGAGGCCACTGATGAAAGCGATCGGCACGAATACCGCGCAAAGTACCAGCGTGATCGCGATGATAGGGTTGGTGACCTCTTTCATCGCCTGGATCGTCGCATCGCGCGGAGATAAGCCATTGCTGATATTACGCTCGACGTTCTCGACTACCACGATGGCGTCATCGACCACGATACCGATGGCGAGGACAAGACCGAAGAGCGACAGCGCGTTGATGGAGAATCCGAAGAAATGCATCACCGCGAACGTACCGATAATCGATACAGGCACCGCAAGCAGTGGAATCACCGACGCGCGCCAGGTTTGCAGGAATAAGATCACCACCAGCACTACCAGGAAGAGCGCTTCAAGGAGTGTATGGATCACGGCTTCGATGGAATCACGCACGAAGACGGTCGGGTCATACACGATGGAATAATCAACACCTTCAGGAAAGCTTTGTTTAAGCCGCTTCATGGTGGCACGCACATCGTCTGAAATAGCAATCGCATTCGCACCCGGGCTTTGGAAGATCGGGATAGCAACCGCCTGCTTATTATCAAGCAGCGAGCGCAGGCCATATTGAGAGGCATCGATTTCGATACGCCCGATATCGTTCAGGCGCGTGATGACACCGTTTGCATCGCGTTTCACGACCATCTGGGCGAATTCATCCGGATCGGTCAACCGGCCCTGGGTGTTTACAGGTAACTGTAATTCCACCCCGGTACCATACGGCGGACCACCGATCACACCCGCAGCGACCTGCACGTTCTGGCTGCGGATGGCGGCCACAACTTCATTGGCGGTAAGGCCACGCGCAGCAACCTTATCGGGATTGAGCCAAATGCGCATCGCATAATCGCCCGAGCCGAATAATTCGACCGAACCCACACCCCTTATCTTCGCAAGCTGATCTTTTACGTTAAGCACCGCGTAGTTGCGCAGATAAAGCATGTTATAACGGTTATTCGGCGAAGTTAAGTGCACCACCATGGTGAGGTTGGGCGAACTTTTGGTGGTAGTCACACCCAGCTGGCGCGTGACTTCTGGCAGACGCGGCAATGCCTGATTGACGCGATTCTGCACGAGCTGCGTGGCAAGGTCGGGATCAGTACCAAGGGCGAAAGTGACCGTAAGCGTAAGCACGCCATCGCTGGATGCCGAAGAAGACATATAAAGCATGTTCTCGGTGCCGTTCACCTGTTCTTCAAGCGGTGTTGCCACCGTCTCTGCGATAACGGTCGGGTTGGCACCCGGGAATAACGCTCTTACCACCACGGTCGGCGGCACGACTTCCGGATATTCCGAAATCGGCAACTTGAACATGGACATCAGGCCACCCAGGAAGATAACGATAGAAATCACCCCTGCGAAGATGGGCCTGTCGATGAAAAAGCGCGACACATTCATGATGGGTTCCTTTAGACTTTTGGCGCCGTATTAGGCACGGCATTCGGTGCCGTTGCAGGCGCAGCAGCGCCCACTTCGGTCGGCTGCACGAGCGCACCCGGACGTACATGCTGTACGCCATCGACGATCACTTTTGCACCCGGCTCCAAGCCGGTCAGCACCGTCCGGAAGCCATTGGCAGAATCACCGAGCGTCACTTCGCGGTATTGCACTTTGTTATCCGCATCGACCGTAAAGACGAATTTCTTGTCTTGATCAAACCCGATTGCTGCTTCTGGGACACGCATTTTATTTTCGAGCGTCGCGCTCGCCAGACTGACCGTCACGAACATGCCCGGCAGCAACGCGCCATCCTGATTCTCGAACTTCGCGCGTGCACGGATGGTGCCACTTGCCAGGTTCAACTGATTATCGAAACTGTAGATAGTGCCCTCATACGGATGCTCATCGCCCTGTATTTTAAGACGAACAGGGATCTTCTGCTCCACATCGCGTGCACTCGCGGTGCTTCGCACGGATTGCAGGTAATGTTGCTCATCTACTTCAAAATCCGCATAAACAGCGTTATTATCGACAATCGTCGTGAGCAGCGGCGCCGTCGGCCCTGCCTGCACTACGTTACCCACCGTCAGCTCTACCCTCCCCGCACGACCGGAAATCGGCGCCTTCACATGGGCACGATCGAGATCGATACGCGCCTGTTTGAGTTGCGCCTCCGCCGATTTGATAGCGTCGATAGCAACCTGGTTCGCATTGACGCGCTCATCATAAAGGCGGCGTGGGATGGCTGAGGTTTTCACCATCGAGGCGGCACGTTTTTGTTCAATATCAGCGAATTTTGCATTCGATTTTGCAGTTGCAAGCGCCGCTTCCGCGCGCGCCATAGCCGCTTCATAAGGACCTGGATCGATGACGAACAGTACATCACCCTTCTTTACTTGCTGGCCATCCTGGAAGTTCACACTTACGATACGGCCACTTACTTCCGGGCGTATTTCAGCCGAATCCACGGGTTGCAAACGGCCGGAGAAATCCGTCCAGGCGCGCACCGGTTCGGGTTTAAGCGTCTTTACCGTCACCGGAATCACCATTTCAGCACCACCCTGCTTCGGAGCAGCTTTGGCACCGGAATAGTGCCAGACACCATAACCAACGACAGCAACGACAACGCCGAGCTGCACCCATTTGCGATACGAGGTGCCTTTAGGTGAATAGAGGTTTTCCATTTGATGCTCCTTAGTGCCTTATTATACGGACATACAGGCACACTATATAATTCTATAGTTCATGTTTTATGAACTATTGGACTAATTGTCAAGCCTATGTTATAACTATTCGCATGAAACCGATTTATCACCCCGCTAAAGCCGATATTACGGTTGAAGGAATACTCCATGCACTAGCCGATCCGGTGCGGGTGCGTATCTATGCCGATATCCTGCGTGCGGAATGTCCGCAGACCTGTTCGGTCTTTTTAAAATTCGATAATCAAACCCTGCCAAAATCCACGCTTTCCCAACATTTCCGCATCTTACGCGAAGCGGGGCTGATCCGCAGCGAACGTAAAGGGGTTGAAATCCATAACCGCTCGCGCTGCGAAGATATCTATGAACGTTTCGGCCCGATGCTGGAAGCGATCATCGAGGCGTATGTCGCACAAAACAAACGTCTGCGTCGTAAATAGTAAATAATCAATAATAAAGAAGGAATGGTGGGTCCGAGAAGAGTTGAACTTCTGACCTCTGCCTTATCAGGGCAGCGCTCTAACCACCTGAGCTACGAACCCGCTTCCAGAAAGCGAGCGGTGGTTATAGAATATCTGCCCAAAAAGTCAAAAGAATAATCAAAACTGTCAAAAAGTAACAATAAACGACAAAACCACCCTGTGAGAGAGGGT
>RGZB01000007.1 GCA_010031735.1 Pseudomonadota bacterium
CGTACGGGCGTTGCGATCAAAGGCTTCGAAGGTGGTCAGACCCCGCTGCACCGTCGTCTTCCGAAACGCGGCTTCAACAACTTCAACCGCACGGAGTTCGAAGTCGTGAACACCGGCAGCATCCAGAAGTGCATCGAAGCGGGTTCGCTCGACGCGAAAAAAACCATTAATGCTGAAGCGCTTGCTAACGCGGGTCTGGTGAAACAAGATCTCACCGGCATCAAGCTGCTCGCTAAAGGTGATCTCAAAACCGGCATCACGATCGAAGTATGCCGCGCTTCTGCCTCTGCTGTGAAAGCGGTGGAAAAAGCCGGTGGTAAAGTGACCGTGACGAATCCGAAAGTGAAAGCGGAAGCAAAAGCGGATAAGCCGAAAAAGGCGAAAAAGAAGGCTGCTGAAACCGAAGAATAATAACCCCTTACGGTAATAACTTTACAATAAAGGGCACTCCCCCATGGCTACTGCCGGTCGCGCACCTTCCATTGACTTTTCCGTTTTCGGGAAAGCCGAAGAACTCAAAAAACGTATCTGGTTCGTAATCGGGGCACTCGTTGTCTACCGTATCGGCACCTACATCCCGCTCCCGGGTGTGGACGCTCACGTCCTTGCACAGATGTTCAAGCAACATTCCGGCGGCATCCTCGATATCTTCAATATGTTCTCCGGCGGCGCACTGGGACGCATGACCATTTTCGCACTGAACATCATGCCCTACATCACGGTATCGATCGTGATGCAGCTCTTGACCGTCATGATCCCTTCCCTCATGGCGCTTAAAAAAGAAGGTGAAGCAGGCCGTCGTAAGATCAACCAATATACACGTTATGGCACCGTCTTCATGGCTTCCTTCCAAGGCTACGGTATCGCGACGTTCCTGCAGACCATGGCGGGCCCCTCGGGCGCTGTGGTGCATAATCCTGGTATCTTCTTTGTCGCAAGCACGGTCATCACGCTCGTCACCGGCACCATGTTCCTGATGTGGCTCGGTGAGCAGATCACCAGCCGCGGCATCGGTAACGGTATCTCTCTCATCATCTTCGCGGGTATCGTCGCGAATCTTCCGCGCGCGCTTGCTACCACCATGGAACTCGGCTGGACCGGTGCCTTATCGGGTGCGTTCATCATCATCCTGTTCGGCCTCGTCTCCGGCATGATCATCTTCATCGTATTCATGGAGCGTGCGCACCGCCGCGTGATCGTGCAATATCCGAAACGCCAGGTCGGCAATAAAATATACGGCGGCGAAGCCTCCCACATGCCACTGAAGCTCAACAGCTCCGGCGTGATCCCGCCGATCTTCGCAAGCTCGCTCCTGCTTTTCCCGGCAACCATCGCGGGCTTCTCCGGCGGTAATGGCCCAGAATGGTTGCAGATGGCAACGCTCTATCTCGGCCATGGCAAACCGCTCTATATCGTAGCGTTCGTTGCCCTCATCGTATTCTTCTGCTTCTTCTATACCATTCACGTCTTCAACCCGAATGAGACGGCAGACAACCTGAAGAAATACGGCGGCTTCATCCCAGGTATCCGTCCGGGTAAAAACACTGCTGACTACCTCACCTATATCATGACGCGCCTGACCGTGGTGGGTGCTGCTTATATTTCACTCGTGTGCGTCATACCTGAAATCCTGATTGCCGAATACTCGATCCCGTTCTATCTTGGCGGTACGAGCTTACTGATCGTGGTTAACGTGACGATGGATACGGTTGCACAGATCCATTCCCACCTGATCGCACACCAGTATGAAGGGCTAATCCGCAAAACCAACGGCAAAGGCCGAAGGTTCGCGTAAGATTTCAGGAACGGTTTAATGGCGAATATCATTCTTTTTGGCCCTCCGGGCGCTGGTAAGGGTACCCAGGCGAAACGCCTACAGGAGATGCTCCACATCCCTCACCTCTCCACCGGTGATATGCTCCGCGCTGCGGTTGCCGAAGGCACCGAGGTCGGCAAGAAAGCGGAAGCCATCATGAAAGCCGGCAAATATGTATCGGACGATATCATGGTTGCCATGATCGCTGAACGCATCGCGAAGCCGGATTGCAAAAAAGGTTTCATCTTAGACGGTTTCCCACGCACGCAGGCACAAGCCGAGGCGCTCGATGCCATGCTCACCAAAAACGGAAACAAGATCAGCCATGTGATCGAGATCACGGTGGATGATGATGCACTGATCGAGCGTATCGCGAATCGCTTCAGCTGCAAGAAATGCGGTGCGAGCTATAACCGCATCACCAACCCGCCGAAAAAAGCCGGTGTGTGCGATGAATGCGGTTCGACCGAGATGGTCTTCCGTCCGGATGATAAGGCAGAGACGGTTGCTGAACGCCTGAAAGTCTATAACCAACAGACCGCACCGGTGCTTCCCTACTATAAGAAGAAGGGTCTGCTCCGCCAGGTAGACGGCATGGAAGACATCGACCATGTAACCGCTGCCTGCAAAAAGGTCCTGCTTGGCTAATCCCTCCTTAGTCATCTCCCAAAGAAAACCCCTGCTCCGTCTTTGCCGCATTCTATTGTGCGTCGTTTTACTGAACATCGCCGGCGTAGCTTTTGCAAAAGAGCTGACCGAAAGCGATAAAATCACCTACCTGCTGAACACGGTCGGGAATGCGCATGTCATGTTCCAGAGGAACGGCAAAAACTATTCTGCTACCGAAGCCAAAGACCATCTGAAGATGAAGTTGGATAAAGCGGGAGATCGTATAAAAACCGCCGATGCCTTCATCGATTATATCGCGAGCAAATCAAGCATGACGGGCGAGCCCTACTACATCATCCTGGCAGATGGCAAAAAAGTACCCTCGGCTGAATGGCTGCACGCCAAATTGGATGGCTTAGAAAAAACGAAGAAACATTAGGCCGCGCGTTTTTCGTTAAGCATCGCTTGCAGGCGCGTTTTGGTCTGGATGAGTCGTGCATCCCACATCTTCGCCCATTCCTCATCTGGCAGGCGACCATGCTTCAACATCAGTTCTGGATCGGCTTTTTCTACCAGACGCTTCTTTTCCCAAGAAAATGCCGTCGGGCGACGATAGCTATCAATCTCTCGAAGTGAAGTCTCGATCGCCGGGCGCACCTTTTCTGGATTACGTTCATAGAGATATTCAAGTACCGCCCAGGAGAACGCCGCATGCCCCCGCTCCTCACGCGCAATCTGCTCGAGCACGAACCGTGTGGCAGGTTCTTTACACACCGCCTCACATGCAAAAGCGACATCGGCGTTGAACTCTTCGAGCTGGCAGCCATCTTTCAGGCTTTCGGTCGCAAGCGTCACGACCGGGTCACCTTCCATATCCAACCCGCAGAGTAAGAGATCGGGCATTGGCTTCACCGAGTGTGACCTCCCGCCATATCCGGCAGCGAGCGCAAAACAGATCCGCGTGTGTTCGATCTCTTCTAGCCCACAGCGGTATGCCCATTCCATCAGATCCGCCGGCGCACCGATGGCAGCGAGCATCCATGTGATGCGTGAAAATGCCGGGACAGAGGCATGTTCTTTCTGCGCATCATGCAGCCATAGGGCTTCAAGCGCCGCCCGTGTGTCTTTATCGAGTTCGGAGGATCGGGTTTGGGTCCTTGCGTCCAATCGCTACCCTCCCGCAGTTCGGGGTGCACTTGTTGGCCCTTCACCCTGAGCGGACGACCCCAACCACCACCCATCATTGCTAAAAATGGGATGGCACTCGCAAACGCATAGAGCGGCGTGGTGAGTATGGCCAAGGTGCCTCTGCGACGTGATACAGGTTTGGCGATCGCAATCAAACCGAACAACAACTGCAGTGCCGTTGCGCCGAGAGCGATGATGATACCGCCTACGATCACAAGGCCCGGCCAGTACTCGCCCTGCACTACATAATGGTAATATCTGGTAGCGTAGATGAATAGGCAAATTGCACTATAGAAAACCACGAGGAACAGGATGTTCCCCAGCATCACCCATTTGATGTATTTTCTGATGTCATGCTTGCCCTTTACCGGCTCTTGCGGTGTTACACCTGCGGGCGCCGGTACAGACCCCGTCGTTTTGATACAGAACTGCACCAACCATATAGCGAACGCGATAAATATCCCCCAAAGAATGATCGGGGTGGGGACATTAACAGCATTATGTGAGCTATGGCCATTAATCGAATGATCAAAACTAAATACCAGCATACAACCACCTATAATAAGAATATATGTCAGTAGCTTACTGATATCCGAACGTAAACTCCAACACTATCTCATACGAACAAGGCGGTTTACATTTATTCACACATCTTATATTAACGCTGCACCTCGCGGTGTTTTCACCTGTAACAGAAGGGGTAAAACGGCCCTCTTAAGGGATTAAGCATTATCGTTATTTTCCAAATGCATGACTACGCTGCCCAATCCCCCTATACTCCCAAAAATTTAAATTAATTTAAATATTGACTTGCCTCGATTTATGACTATTATTTGCGCTCCTTTCGACACAGGTAGGGTTGGAAGAGCAGGACCCAGAAACATAATTTTTGCCAGATTTTGGCACCTTTTACGGAGTATAACATGGCTCGTATTGCCGGCGTAAACATCCCAACGAACAAACGCGTAGTGATCGCGCTGACCTATATCTTCGGTATCGGTCCGGCTTTCTCCCGCAAAATCCTCAAAGAAGTCAGCATCGACGAATCGAAACGCGTGCAAGACCTCTCCGAGGCAGAAGTCATCCGCATCCGCGAAGTGATCGACCGTGATTATACGGTAGAAGGCGATCTGCGCCGTGAAGTATCCATGAACATCAAACGCCAGATGGATCTCGGCACCTACCGTGGCCTGCGCCACCGTAAGAAACTGCCGGTCCGTGGCCAACGTACCCGTACCAACGCGAAAACCCGCAAAGGCCGTTCTAAGCCGATCGCTGGTAAGAAAAAAGTCGCATAGTTAATTAACATTTATAGTCTAGGGAAGTCTCATGGCTGAAGCTCAGAAAAAAGAAAAAGAAGTATCTGCCGCCACTGGTGGTGCAGAGAAAGCCGCGCCGAAGAAGCGCAAAAGCAAAAAGAACATCACGAACGCTGTGGCGCACGTGAACGCATCTTTCAACAACACCATCATCTGCATCTCCGATATGCAGGGCAACACGATCTCGTGGGCTTCTGCGGGCATGATGGGCTTCAAAGGCTCGCGTAAATCCACGCCGTACGCTGCACAGGTCGCTGCGGACGCTGCGGGCCGCACGGCACAAGAGCATGGTGTGAAAACCGTTGAGATCATCGTAAAAGGTCCGGGTTCAGGTCGTGAATCCGCACTCCGTGGTCTGCAGGCTTGCGGTTTCGTGATCACATCTATCCGTGATATCACGCCGGTGCCACACAATGGCTGCCGTCCGCCGAAACGCCGCCGCGTCTGATTTTTGATTATTTATACCATCTCTCTTTAAGAGTAACTCGTAGCTAGAGGAAAAGACTGTGATCGCGAAGAACTGGAAAGAACTGATTAAACCGTCCAAAGTGGATATCGATGACCAAAAACCGAATCACAAATCCGTGATTGTGGTGGAGCCGCTGGAACGTGGCTTTGGTATCACCCTGGGTAACGCGCTGCGCCGCGTACTGCTCTCTTCGCTGCAAGGTTCTGCAGTGACCTCGATCAAGATCGATGGCGTTCTCCACGAGTTCTCTCCGCTCCCGGGCGTGATGGAAGACGTGACCGAGATCGTCCTCAACCTGAAAACCCTTGCGCTCAAACTGCACTCCAACGAACGCCGCCGCATCTCCATCAACGTGGAAGGCCCGGCTGTCGTCACCGCTGGCATGATCAACGCGCCGGCGGATGTCGAAGTGATCAGCAAAGACACGGTGATCTGCACGCTCGATAAAGGCGCTACGTTCAACGCGGAAATCACCGTAGAAAACGGTAAAGGCTACGTTCCTGCGACGCAGAACCGTAACCCGGACAGCGCTATCGGCGTGATCCCGATCGATGCACTCTACAGCCCGGTCCGCCAGGTCAGCTACAAAGTGGAAGAAGCACGCGTAGGTCAAGTGACCGACTACGACAAGCTGATCCTGAACGTGGAAACCAATGGCACGATCTCTCCGGAGAACGCAGTGGCTTTCGCGGCGAAAATCATCCAAGACCAGCTGCAAGTCTTCGTGAACTTCGATGAAGTCGAAGTGAAAGAAGAGAAGAAAGAAGAACAGCTGCCGTTCAGCCCGTACCTCCTCAAAAAGGTGGACGAACTGGAACTCTCCGTGCGCTCTGCGAACTGCCTGAAAAACGACAACATCGTTTACATCGGCGATCTGGTCCGCAAATCGGAAGGCGAAATGCTGAAAACGCCGAACTTCGGTCGTAAATCGCTCAATGAAATCAAAGAAGTCCTCGCTAGCATGGGCCTGCGTTTCGGTATGGATGTACCGGGATGGCCGCCGGAGAATATCGAAGAGCTCGCGAAGAAATTCGAAGATCCGTACTAAGTTATTAACAAAAGGAAGTAGGAGGCATTATGCGCCACCGTATTAAAGGACGTAAACTCGGTCGTACGACCAGCCACAGACAAGCGATGCTCGCAAACATCGCCGTGTCGCTGATCACGCACGAGCAAATCGAAACCACGCTGTCGAAAGCCAAAGAGCTTCGCCCGTACGTGGAAAAACTCATCACGCTGGGTAAAAAAGGTGGCCTGTCGAATCGCCGTATCGCGATCGCACAACTGGCAAACCAGGCTGAACCGGCGGCGAAACTCTTCACGACCCTGGCTGAGCGTTACAAAACGCGCGCTGGTGGTTACACCCGCATCATCAAAACCGGCTACCGTGTCGGTGATAACGCGGATGTGGCAGTGATTGAATTCGTGGACCGCGACGTGACGGCGAAAGGCAAGAAAGACATTGCCGACGCTAAAGCACGCCAAGCTGCACAAGAAGCTGAAGCGGTCGCGTAAGAATCCCCCATTAGAAGACCTTTTTGGAACACCCCGCCCGAGCAATCCGGCGGGGTGTTTCGTTTTTAGCACAGCGGTGGATTAAATCACAAAACCGCGTGTTAGGGAACGGTTCCATATGCATTGCTTATTGAAAGAAAGGCAAAAAACGTGTAAGGCTCTTGGTATATTTTATTGAATTATAGCGCTTACGGAGTTATCCCCCATGTTTAAACACCTTCTTTCTGTCCTGGCCCTCGCTCTCCTGGTGACTGCCTGCTCTTCAACGGATGCTGATAATCGCGATGCGAACCGTCCTGCGAACACCGATATCACGGAAGGTTCAGGCCTGAACACGCTGGATAGCCCGATGCCGGATTATGTCGAAGGCACGCAGGAAGCACTCGTGGCCCATGTCGGCGACCGCGTATTCTTCGCGTATGACAGCGCTGAACTGAGCTCGAACGCGCAACGTACGCTCCAACGCCAAGCGCAATGGATGGAAATGAACCCGAACCTCCGCGTGACCATCGAAGGCCATACGGATGAACGTGGCACCCGCGAATACAACCTGGCACTCGGCGAACGCCGTGCGTCGGCTGCGAAAAACTACCTCGTGAGCCTCGGCATCTCCGGTGACCGCGTCGCGATCATCAGCTACGGTAAAGAACACCCGGTCGATCCGGAATCCAGCGAAGTCGCTTGGAGCAAAAACCGTCGCGCAGTCACGGTTGTTAACCAATAGCCTGATTTGACCAACTGATTTCAAAGGCCCTGCGCAGAACGTCTTCGCGGGGCCTTTTTGCATCCAGAGGAACTATGAAAAAAACCCTGCTTTTTGCTACCACCACCCTCTTCTGCTTCACGGCCCATGCCCAACCTGCACCCTCGAACACCGAAGTGCGCCTTGGCATCATCGAGGAGCAGATGCGTGACCTGACCGGCAAGATCGAACAGTTGGAGCATGAGAACCAGGAGCTGAAATCCCAGCTTGGGAATGGTGCAGCACAACAAGCGCCTTCCTCCACCGAACAAGTCATCATCCGTAAGCCGGCAGAAACGCCGCCAGAAAACTGGACACCGGATACCGCCCCTGCTGCAGGTGTGGTTCCCCCACCCGCGCCAAAAGAACCGGAAGCGAAAGAAACTGCTAAGCCTGCCGCGAGCAAAACGGATAGCAAAACCCCTTCTGCGGATGGCACCAAAACCTTAGGCACGATTCCCGCCACCAAAGCACCGGAAGCACCTGCTGCCAGCACGCCAGAAGGTGAATACGACGATGCGTTCAGCCTGCTACGCGAAGAGAAATATGATGATGCGATCGCCGCTTTCGAACACTTCAATGAGAAATACCCGGACAATACGCTCGTCGGGAACGCGCATTACTGGATCGGTGAATGCTACTACGCCAAGAAAGAATACGATCAGGCCTCCGTGCATTTCCTGAAAACCTACCAGAAATACCCGAAAGGCCAGAAAGCGCCGGATACACTTCTGAAACTCGCGATGTCGCTGCAACAACTCGACAAGAAGAAGGAAGCCTGCACCACCCTCGAGAAACTCTACCAGGATTTCCCGAAAATGCCGTCATCCGTGCGCCAGAAGGCCGATGCCGAACGTAAACGCGGCTGCAAATAATGCGTAGTCCTCACTTCGAGGCCTTGCTGACACCGTATCTGAACCTTTCGCGGAAACCCCGGCTTGCGGTCGCCGTTTCGGGTGGTGCCGACAGTATGGGCCTGGTGCTGCTCGCTGCGGAACTCGCCAAGGCCAAGCGCCTGCAGCTCGTCGCGATCACCGTCGATCATGGCTTGCGGAAAGAAGCAACGAAAGAAGCCGCGAAAGTCGGTGAATGGCTGAAAGCGCACGGCATCAAACACCAGACGCTAACGTACAAAGGTTTGGCTCCTGAAAGCAATATCCAGGAATTCGCACGTGAGTTGCGTTACCGTCTGATGGCAGAATACTGCAAAGCGAATAAGATCGCGAATCTGCTCGTCGCACATACGATGGAAGATCAAGTGGAAACCCTGCTCATGCGTTTGGAGCGTGGCAGCGGCATCGATGGCTTATCGGCCATCCCCGCCGTGCAGGAAATGGCAGGTATCACGCTTATCCGTCCACTCTTGTCGGTTCCAAAAGCGTCGCTTCAAGACTACCTTAAATCCCGCAAGCAGAAATGGATTTCCGATCCATCGAATACCAACACCCAATTCGCGCGCGTGCGCGTGCGCAACCTCATGAACGAACATGCCGATGCGCTCTTCACTAAACGTATGTTCGACACCGCCGTGAATGCGGGCCGTGCGCGCCATGCACTCGAGGTACAGGTCAATGCGCTGATCGCCGCATGCACAAACCTAAACCCTGCTGGATTTATTACGATCGACAGCAATCTACTTTTAAAAGCACCGGAAGAGATTGCGCTGCGCCTCTTGAGTGCTGCACTCATGTGCATCAGTGGGAGCGAAGAGAAGCCGCGTTTCGAGAAACTGCAGCGTCTCTATGCGGGACTGCACCAGAGCACGGTAGCTCTCACACTCCACGGTTGCACGCTCCTGAAAGGCGGCAACACCATCACCGTGCTGCGCGAACCCGCGCGCGCTGCGTCAATGAAAGAAACTTTGGCCGCCGGTGCAGAAGTGGTATGGGATGGCCGGTTTACGCTATCGCTGAAAGGCCGCACGCTCACATCCCTTACCGTCAAGGCCCCCACGGCGAACGATCTCGCCGCTTTACGTAAAAAACATAAATCCTCCCTGCCGCGTGAGGTGTTACTCTCTGCACCAGCACTTTACCGAGGAGATGCCCTGGTCGCCCTGCCGCTTATCGGATATTTTGAAACCCCGGTGCTCAGACGTGCGGTTAAAGTGGCACACACCCCGCGCTCAGCGCTTGTTTGCACTCCTTTTAGGTATTGTGTGCACGCAGCAAATACGCTAGTCTGAAACCACAGGAGATTTGCACGTGGGAAATATCGGAAAAAATGTTGCACTTTGGGTACTTGCGGTCGTTTTGCTAATCGGCGCGTATGATTTCTTCGCCGGTGGCAGCACCAAAACCAGCCGCCTCGCTTTCTCGGATTTCCTGACCGAGGTGGAAGCAGGCCGCGTATCGAGTGTCAACATCCAGGGCAAGAATGTCGATGGCCAGTTCACCGACGGCGGCAATTTCAGCACCTATGCACCGGATTATCCGAATCTCGTCGAAAAACTGCATGAGGGTGGTGTGCGCATCAACGCAGCGCCGCTCGATTCTGGCATGGGTTCGTTCATGGGCGTATTGCTCGGCTGGTTCCCGATTATCCTGCTGATCGCTGTCTGGGTGTTCTTCATGCGCCAGATGCAGGGTGGCGGTGGTAAAGGCGGCGCGATGGGCTTTGGTAAATCCCGCGCCCGTATGATGACCGAGAAGACCGGCCGCGTGACATTCGTCGATGTCGCGGGTATCGAAGAAGCGAAGGATGAACTGGTCGAGATCGTCGATTTCCTCCGTGATCCGCAAAAATTCACCAAACTCGGCGGTAAGATCCCGAAAGGCTGCCTGCTTGTCGGCTCTCCGGGTACCGGTAAAACACTGCTCGCACGCGCGATCGCCGGCGAAGCGAACGTGCCGTTCTTCACCATCTCCGGTTCCGATTTCGTTGAGATGTTCGTCGGTGTCGGTGCAAGCCGTGTACGCGACATGTTCGAACAAGGCAAGAAAAACGCACCCTGCATCATCTTCATCGATGAGATCGATGCCGTCGGCCGTCACCGTGGCGCAGGCCTTGGCGGTGGTAACGACGAGCGCGAACAAACGCTGAACCAACTCTTGGTCGAGATGGATGGCTTTGAAGCGAACGAAGGTGTCATCATCATCGCGGCGACCAACCGTCCGGACGTGCTCGACCCTGCGCTACTCCGCCCGGGTCGTTTTGATCGCCAGATCGTGGTGCCGCTACCGGATATCATCGGCCGCGAGAAAGTGTTGAACGTACACCTGCGTAAAGTACCGACCGGTCCGGATGTGGATGCGAAAGTGATCGCGCGCGGCACGCCAGGTTTCTCCGGTGCCGATCTTGCGAACCTGGTGAACGAAGCGGCCTTACTTGCTGCACGCCGCAACCGCAAAGTGGTGACGATGCGTGAGCTTGAAGAGGCGAAAGACAAAGTCATGATGGGTGCGGAACGCAAATCCATGGTGATGAGCGAAGAAGAGAAGAAACTGACCGCGTACCATGAAGCGGGCCACGCGATCGTCTCGATCCACTGTCCGGCCTCCGACCCGATCCATAAAGCGACGATCATCCCGCGCGGCCGTGCGCTGGGTATGGTGATGCGCCTGCCGGAACGCGACCGTCTCTCTGTCACGAAAGAAAAGCTCGAAGCGGATCTTGCGGTTGCCATGGGCGGCCGTGTGGCCGAAGAGCTGATCTTCGGTGCCGAGAAAGTCACGAGCGGTGCATCGTCCGATATCAAATACGCGACCAGCATGGCACGCAACATGGTGGCGGCATGGGGTATGAGCGACAAGATCGGCCCCCTCTTCCATGGCAACGACAATGACGAAGTGTTCTTAGGCCACCAGATCATGCACCAAAAGCAAGGTTCGGAAGAGACTGCGAACCTGATCGACGCCGAAGTGAAACGTTTTGTGGAAGCCGGCTATAACCGCGCGACGAAAATCCTGAAAGACAATGCCGCTGAGCTCGAGACGCTCGCTAAAGGTTTGCTTGAATACGAAACGCTGACAGGCGATGAGATCAAAGACCTGCTTGCGGGCAAGAAGATCGATCGTAAATCGATCAACGATGCATCCGACGATAGCGGCACGCCCGCGGTCTCTACTATTCCGAAAACCGGCAAGCCGAAGAAAGACGGCAGCTCCGGCGACGCGGATACCAAGCCCATACAGGCATAAATATCAGGCACCCCATGGCGAATCGCAAATACTTTGGCACAGACGGCATCCGCGGACAAGCGAACCAGGCCCCGATGGATGCAGAGACCGCTATGAAGGTCGGCCGTGCGGCGGGCTTCCTCTTCAAGAAAGGTACGCATCGCCACCGTGTTGTGATCGGCAAAGATACCCGTATCTCCGGCTATCTGATCGAGCCGGCCTTGACCGCAGGCTTCATCTCTGTCGGCATAGATGTGGTGCTCGTAGGTCCGATGCCGACACCCGCGGTCGCCATGACCACGCGTTCGCTTCGTGCCGATCTGGGTGTGATGATTTCCGCTTCGCACAACACGTTTGAGGATAACGGCATCAAACTGTTCGACCCGAACGGCCTGAAACTTTCCGATGAGGTCGAACGTAGTATCGAGGCACTGATGCACGAAGACCCGGAGAACATGACCGTGCCGCCGCAGAAACTCGGCCGCGCAAAACGACTGGACGACGCCGCCGGCCGTTACGTCGAATTCGTGAAATACACGTTCCCGAAAAAACGCCGTCTGGATGGCCTGCGTATCGTGATCGACTGTGCGAATGGTGCGGCTTACCGCTTAGCACCTGCGATCCTGTGGGAACTCGGCGCGGAAGTGATCCCGATTTCCGTGGAACCGAACGGCTTCAACATCAATAAGGAATGCGGCTCCACCTATCCGGACCTGATCCGCGAAAAAGTGAAAGAGCACCGCGCGGATATCGGTATCGCGCTCGATGGTGATGCCGATCGCCTGATCGTATGCGATGAAAAGGGCCAGCTGGTCGATGGCGACCAGATCATGGCGCTGATCGCGAAATACTGGCAGAGCAAGAACCTGCTGCAAGGTGGCGGCATTGTCGCAACGCAGATGTCGAACTTAGGGCTCGAATATTTCCTGAAATCAAGCAACCTGAAGCTCGAGCGCACCAAAGTGGGCGACCGTTATGTGGTCGAGGCGATGCGGAACAAGGGCTATAACCTCGGCGGCGAACAATCCGGCCATATCATCTTCAACGACTATACCACTACCGGCGATGGCTGCGTTGCAGCACTCCAGGTGCTTGCAGCATTGATCGCGAGCGGTAAGCCTGCAAGCGAAACCCTCCATGTTTTCACACCGTTCCCGCAAGTGCTGAAGAACGTGCGCTTTGCTAAGGGCGCGAAAGATCCGCTCTCCAATAAAAAGGTGCAGCAAGTCATCAAAGAGGGTGAGAAGACCCTGGGTGGCAAAGGCCGCGTGTTCATCCGGAAATCCGGCACCGAGCCGCTGATCCGCATCATGGTCGAGGGCGAAAGCCAGAAGATCATCCGCAAGATTGCAGGCGATATCGCTAGCGAAATCGAAGCCATCACGAAGTAGCATGGCACATACCTTAAAAGGCCGCGTGCTCATCATCGCCGGTTCCGACCCAAGTGGAGGCGCGGGTATCCAGGCCGATATCAAAGCCTGCACCGCAATGGGCGCTTATGCCATGACAGCGATCACGGCGCTTACCGCCCAGGACACGAACGGTGTCACGGGTGTGCATGAAGTGCCGGAAACCTTCATTGCCGAACAGATCAAACTCTGCTTGGACGATATCGGTGCCGATACCATCAAGACCGGGATGCTACACAGAGCAAGCGTCATCCAAGCCGTATTCGATGCCACGCAAGGCCATGGCCGCGGGATACCCCTTGTACTCGACCCGGTGATGGTCGCCAAAGGCGGCTCCCCGCTCCTGCAGAAAGATGCGGTACATGCCCTACAAACGCTCTTGATACCCATCGCCGCACTCATCACACCCAATATCCCGGAGGCAGAGCTTCTCTCCGGCATGACCATCGAAACCGACGCGGATATGAAAAAAGCAGGCCAAGCCATCCTCAAGAGGGGTGCGAAGGCCGTATTGATGAAAGGCGGCCACCGCGAGGGTGCGGAAGTGACCGATATCCTTCTCACAGAAGGGGGGGCAAAAACCTTCCGAAGCCCGCGTATCAAGACCCGCCAGACGCATGGTACGGGCTGTACGCTCGCTTCTGCCATTGCCGCATCGCTGGCACAGGGTATGGCGCTCGAAACCGCAGTGGAACGCGCACGTAACTATGTATGGAATGCGATCAACACCGCCCCGGGCTATGGCTCAGGCCACGGGCCTTTGAACCATCTGGCCGATGCGGATTAGTGTTGGGTCGGTTCTTGGAGATCTGTATTAAGGATATAAAGGAACAGCTCGAAGAACGAGATATCCTTGCGGATGGCCAGATTGTATAGCCCACTCAATGATTCTTTGATTTTCTCAGGAAAGGTACAATTTTCTTGCTCGAGTTGTGCCTGCCAGTCAAGATCGAAGCGGTAACGCTTAGGCACGTTCATCCCTACACTGAAGGCTCGCTTTCCTTGCCGGTATTCTCCGTCCTGAATCCACAACACCGGCATATATACAGTCCGCGACTCCCCAGAGAATTTTTCCCATAATTTCAGTGTCTTAACATTTTTCTGGGATGTATTCATAAGAGCCTCCGAGGGGTAAGGGGTTGGGTTTTAAATAACCCGCTTAGCATAATAAAAAGCCACCCTAACCGGTGTGAAGATTTTATGACATTCCAAGGGGTTTGAACGACGTTAGATAACTGCTTGCAATCCTGGGAAAGCTGGTGTATAAACCCGCCCTCACGCGCGAAAATGCCGTGAAACCCAGATTTTTAGAGGCTTCGTATGAAAAAAGGCATTCACCCGGATTACCATGAAATCACCGTTATCATGACGGATGGTACCAAATTCCAGACCCGTTCCACCTATGGCAAAAAAGGTGATGAACTGCGTCTCGACGTGGATCCGAAAACCCACCAAGCGTGGACCGGCAACATCGAAGTGAAAAACCAAGGTCGCGTGGCAGACTTCAACAAACGTTTCGGTGGTCTCGGCAATGTGACCAAAGCGAGCGCGCAAGCGGCTGGTAAAAAAGAAGACAAAGCTCCGAAGAAAAAAGCCGAAGACAAAAAAGACTCTGCAAGCGCGTAGGCATTATACCTGACGCACGCTTCTTTGTGGCACATGCTCCTCACCGGAGTGTTCGTTTACCCGTTTTACCACCGCCGCCACTTCTTCAACCAATGCTGTGAAGGCCGCACGCGTCTTCTCAGGCAGGCTATCCTGTTTACCTTTAAGCTCTGTGCAGTATAGCGCATAGGCATTACAAACCACTTCTTCGCGTGATGTATCTGGCTTCTTCTTACGATAATTCTCGTAAAGGCCAGAGAGCGAGTTCAATACCTGTGAAAGATTATTGGTGTCGATAGTAGTAAGCATCTGCGTCATCATTGGGTCGGCCGCTTCTTCGCGCACTGCTTTGCCAAGAGCAGATGCAAGCTCCATCAGCTCCGCGTTCCGGTCAACCCCGCCAGGCACGTGTTTATTCATGATATCGATAGCAACATGCACCAGTTCATGAATCCCTGTCTGCGCAAGTGTAAGATTGCTTTCCTCATCGCTCGTGAATACGCGCGGCTTATCTTCATGTTTATCCAGACCATGCGACATAAACAGCGTATAATAACGGTCGAGGCGCGCTCCTTTGCTGCCTCGCGTCTCTTCTGTACCTTTAGGGCTTAGGCCCGGTAGGTTACCTTCCGGCAGGATATCGCTGATATTCTTTGAAGGTGTATACACCACATGGTAACGTTGGGTGATAAGCAGACGAAGTAAGTCATCTGGCATATGTTCGAATACAGCGCGCGCAAGTTTCTGGTGCTCCGCATGCTGGAATATGGACTGATCAATCATATCCGCAAGGTCATGAAAACCTGCGTGCGCATTTCTACGCATACGGTATTCACGCAGTAATCCGCCCGTATGAATACGTTCGGAGACATCTTCTTTGTTTTTGACCATATATGTCGTGTACTTGAGCGCATCAGTATCTGATTCAAACTGCTCAGCATAAGGTTTATTACCAAGCGCATAGGAGATCGGCAGGTTCATACCCAGAATCTGCTGACGCATCGCGATATCTCGCGCAAGTTCTGCATAAGAACCGTATACATCGCCGTTATTGGCAAAATGACGCTCACCTGCGATTGTATAGGCCCCTGTTTGTGCCCATTCCGTGACGACCCTTTTCTGGTCATCTAAAAGTTTGGCTTGATCCAGTGCACTTAAAACTTTGGTGAGAAGTCTATCCCGATCTACCTCATCATCAATCTTAAGCCCGGCCTCGGCCGTACGCATCGCGCGGAGAATGGTCATATCCCGATTCAGATGACTGCACGCATCCGCAAGATAAAGATAGAGCCCGAGCGTCATATAATGATTCCCCGCCTCCGGTGGCAGGTATTGCAGGGCGTTGAGATTATCGTCATCGACAAACGCCGTAGCATATTCAAGCGCCATCCATATTTTCTCAATAAAAATACGGCTGCGCTCTGGATTAAAATCAGCCGGCACAAGCAAAACAGCAGTACTGTTATTGAGAATGAGACGCGAAGGCCCTGTTGTGAAGCGTTCTGCGGCCTCTGCAAGAAGTTCGTCACGAGTGCTCAGATCGACATCCGGTTTCGGATAACGTTCACTAATAATAGCCTTGATAAAATCGCTTTGAGTCATGGATGTGCTTTCCTACCGCAAATTCCATTCTAAAGCGCAAATATTAATGAATTATTAATGGATTAGAGGAAATAGTCTTTGATATCGACCGAGGATTCGCAACCTACCTTGGCCGCGTTCTTCTTTACCCAGTCTTCTGCGCTCTGGCGGCCGATTTCCTTCAAGTGGACCAAGAAGTCCCAATCCGCATTGAATTTGCTCGCATGACCGAGGCCCGCCATGATCTCGTCGGCCTCGATCAGGTGCAGCCGGATATCCTTGTACTCATCCTCTTTCACCTTGCCTTTTTTCAGCAGTTTACTGACGAAGGAGATCGCCCGCACCTCGCGCATGAGGTTCGAGTTGAAACTGATCTCGTTCACACGGTTCATGATATCGTTGGCGGTGGTCGGCACATGGTCGATATTGACCGCGTTGATCTGCACGATCAGCACGTCCGTCGAATTACAGCTATAGATGAGCGGGAACAGTGCCGGATTGCCGGAATATCCCCCATCCCAATAGGGCTGGCCATCGATCTCGACCGTTTTGAAGATGAAAGGCAGGCAGGCCGATGCCATCAGTACCTTCGCGTCGATCTCATGCACTTCGAACACTTTGATCTTCCCGGAGAGTACGTTGGTCGCGTTGATGAACAAGCGCTTGTTGCTTTGTTGCAGGATATCGAAATCGATCACTTCCTTCAGCACATCCTCGAGCGGGTTCAAGTCGAAGTAATTGAGTTGGTACGGCGAGAACATTCGCGTCAAGTAATCCATCGCCATGAAAGATGGCGACATACTCATATCGGTGTTACCCATCATCTTGTCGAAGATCGTTGGTTGCAGGGGCGAAAGGACCGCAGCGGCACTCACCTTGCGCCAGAACATGTCCATCGCTTTCTTCGCTTCAGAAACACCGTTGGCCGCGCCCCCTTTTGCGATGCCGTACACCGCAAGCGCGGCATTCATCGCACCTGCGCTCGTTGCCGTGATGCCATCGATCGAAAGCGAGTCTTCCTCAAGCAGGCGGTCGAGCACGCCCCAGGTGAAGGCGCCGTGGGCACCGCCGCCTTGCAGTGCAAGGTTCAGGTGTTTGTGGCCACTCAGTTTACAGACTTGTTTCTCAGGCATGGCAAGCACACTACTGCCAACCTGTTATTTTGCAACTTAAAAAGATTTGCGCGTCGCACAAGAAATGGTTAGATGTTCTACGATGATTCATCACGACGAGATTGTACGTATTTATACCGACGGCGCCTGCTCCGGCAACCCGGGCCCGGGTGGCTGGGGTGCCATATTGCGCTTCAAGGGTAAAGAGAAGGAACTCTCCGGCGGCGAAGCGGACACCACCAACAACCGTATGGAACTCATGGCGGCGATCATGGCGCTTGAAGCACTGAAGAAAACCTCGACCGTGCATATCTATACCGATAGCAGTTATGTGATGGACGGCCTCACCAAATGGCTTCCGAACTGGAAAAAGAACGGCTGGCGTACCGCCGATAAGAAACCCGTAAAGAATGCAGAACTCTGGCAGCGCCTAGAAGAAGCTGCGGAAAAACACGCAGTGAAATGGCATTGGGTGAAAGGCCACAGCGGCCACCCGGAGAACGAACGCGCCGATGAGCTGGCTCGCGGCGGCATCCCGAAGAAAAACTGATTACTCTTCTTCCTCTTCGCGATAATCATCATCGCGCTCTACGAGCTTGCTGATCCTGAGACGCGCGAGTTGATGCTGCTGTTTATGCAGCACCTCAAAACGGTAGCCCTGGAAATGGAACACCTGGCCCGGATCGGGGATACGCTGTGCTTCATGGATCAGGAAACCCGCGATCGTCGCTGCCTCATCGTCCTTGATGTTCCAATCCATCTCGCGGTTTAGATCGCGGATTGTCACCGCGCCGTCCGCGACACAGGTATTGTCTGGCTCTTTGATGATGGTTTGCATACGCGTGCCGGAATAATGTTCGTCATCGATCTGACCAACGATCTCTTCGATGATGTCTTCTAGCGTCACCAACCCTTGCAGGTCGCCGTATTCATCCACCACGAGTGCCATGTGGCTCCTCCTCTCGCGGAACGCATGCATCTGTTCTTTCAGCGTGATGCTCGAGGGCACGAACCACGGCTCGAGGATGGCAAGCGACAGATCGAACGGTTTACCCTCGATCTCCGTTGCACGCAGCAGCTTCAGGAATGATTTCACATGGATGATGCCGACGATATTATCCGGATTATCCTTCCACACCGGTATACGTGTATAGGGCGCGCTTAATATCTGGCGGGAGATCTTATCCTGCTTCTGGTTGAGGCCGATGGTGAACATCTTCTTACGGTGCACCATGATATCCGCAACCGTGTTCTGCGACATATCGAGGATACTGCCGAGCATGTTGCGGTCTTCTTTCACCACCGCACCTTCCTGGTGGTGTAGATCGATCGCGCCGCGGAGTACATCCACACCGGCGACCATGTCCCCCTTGCCCTTGCGCACACCCACTACCCAGAGCGCTTTGTTCACGATCTTATGGACCGTTGCCGTGATGGGGGTCAGCAACCATACGAGCGGACGCATGAGCGGTGCCACCCCGAGTGCGACTTTCTCCGGGAAATTGAACGCGTAGGATTTCGGCAGCACTTCACCGAAGATGAAGACCATCACCGTCATCACTGCGGTCGCGTATAAGATACCGTCGTCACCGAACAGCTGGATCGCCATCGCCGTCATCATCGCGGAAGCACCGATGTTGAGCGTGTTATTGAGAAGCAGGATCGCCGCAATCAGCTGCTCTTTCTCGGAACGCAGTTTCTCGACCAGCACCGCTCGCTTGTTACCCTCGGTCTTGAGTTTATGGATCTTCGCACGGGAAACCGCGGTAAGGCCTGTCTCCGCGGCAGAGAAGAACGCCGCGATCAGTAGCAGTACGAACGTCCCTATAATCGTATAGATGTTCTCTTGCGTCATTACTCTTTCACCGCCTGTTTCAGCAGTGCCAGCACATCTTCTTCCGCCACGTCTTCGGCGATGAAGGATTCGCCGATCCCGCGCGCCAGGATGAATACCATCTTGCCGTCTTTCACTTTTTTATCGCCGCGCATGTGGTGCAGCAGCAGTTTCGCATCCATCGGTTTCCCGATCTGGGAAAGCGTATAGGGCAGCCCCACCGCTTTCATGTGTTCAATGACGCGGTCGAGATCCGCTTTCTTGCAAAGCCCTAGTTTCACCGAGAGTTTGAACGCGAGCACCATGCCGAGCGCCACCGCCTCGCCATGCAAGAGTGCATCCGAGAAGCCGGTTTCCGCTTCGAGCGCATGGCCGAACGTGTGGCCGAGGTTCAGGAGTGCACGCACCCCACCCTCTTTCTCGTCTGCACTCACGATATCCGCCTTGGCCTTGCAGCTATGCAGGATCATGTGATGCAGGTGTTGTTCGCCGCCGCCGGTCACGACCGTGGAATCCTTTACCTTCGCCGCCTCTTTCTCCAGTGTCGCGAAGAATTTCGCATCGTTGATGAGGCCGTATTTCAATACCTCTGCATAACCCGCGAGCAACTGACGGTGCGGCAGGGTGGAAAGCACGCTTGTATCCGCAATCATCAGTTTCGGCTGGTAGAACGCGCCGACCAGATTCTTGCCGTGGCGCGTATTGATACCGGTCTTGCCACCGACCGAACTATCGACCATCGCGAGGAGCGTCGTCGGGATCTGGATGAAGTTGATGCCGCGCAGCACGATGCTCGCCGCAAAGCCCGTGAGGTCGCCCATCACACCACCACCGAGGGCGATCAGGGTGCTTTTGCGCTCCGGTTTTTGGTCAAGCACCTCTTCCACTACTTCTTCCAAGAAGGTGAAACCTTTCGTGCGCTCACCGGCGGGCAGGATGATCGCATGGTGTTTGATGCCTGCTTTATCGAGGCTCATCTCGAGCGTTTTCAGATGGAACGAGGCCACCTGCTTATCCGTCACGATGATCACCTTCGGGGAAAGCTTCAGTGCCTTGATATATTCACCCGCATTCGCAAGGAGATCGCGGCCCACGAGTATATCGTAGCTCCGCTCGCCAAGGCTCAGTTTAATTTTTTCGGGTGCCATACGTCTTCAATGCTGTGACAATCTGTTCTACGACCCGTTCATGCGGCCCGGTCGTGGTATCGACCACGATATCCGACTGCGCGTAAACAGGATAACGCTTCTCCATCAAGTCCTTCAGGATAGCGGCCTTGTCGCCTTTTTCAAGCAAAGGACGTGTTTTCTTGCGTGAAACCCGCTCAAGCAGCGTGTCGAACTCTGCCCTGAGCCACACCGAGCGTCCTTTTTTCTTGATGAGTTTGCGGGTGGCAGGCTCGATGAACGCCCCGCCGCCGGTCGCCAGCACCACGGGTTCTGCCTGCTGCAGGTAACGCGAGATCACCTGGCGCTCGAGTTTGCGGAAATAACGCTCGCCCTTCTTGTCGAATATCTCGGAAACCGTTGCTTTCTGTTCTTTTTCGATGGTATGGTCGCTGTCGACGAACGGTATCTTCAGGCTTTCCGCCAATTTCTGGCCCACGGTGGATTTGCCAGCACCCATAAGACCCACGAGCACGATGGGGCGTTGTTTTTTCACACGCGTTTTGCTTTTACTTTGGGTAATCGTTCTATTTACTTCCGAAGCCATTTGTGCATATAAATACACATTGGTAAAAAATGAAAGCGTTTTGTGGTGTAAACCTATGGCAAAAAAGCGAATAAAGAAATTTTTAGTGATCGTCATCCTGCTCGCGATCGGCGGCGGTGTAGGCTTCCTGGCACTCACCGACATCACCCCCCATCAGGAAAAAGTCACCAAAGTCATCGATAACGCACGGTTCAAATAATGAAAATACGCCACATCGCTACCCTCGTGCTCTGCTCTATCCTGCTTAGCACAGTCCCTCTGCACGCCGCGGAGGAACAGGAGGAAGAGCAGGAAACCAAATCCATCGACGGATTTGGCACGCTTTCTGGCGGTGATGCCTTCAAACCCACATTGTGGAAAGGCACCGGCCGCCCGATCGTGGAGGAATTATTCCCGAAACTGCCTTCGAAGAGCAGTTCTCCGACCTTAAAAGCGCTTATCAGTAAACTGGCACAAAGCACCACCGAACCGCCGCAGGGCGATGGCACGCCGGGTCTGCTCTTCACCAGCCGCGTCGAACATCTGGTGAACGTGGGCCAAGGCGAAGCCGCGCTGAAGATGCTCGAGATCCTGCCAAGCGACCTGATGGACGACAAACGCAAAATGCTGAAGGATAAAGCGAACCTGATCGCGATGAATACGGGTGATGGCTGCCAGGGCGCGTATGACCGTGCCCATGAGAAAGAAGAGACCGCCTTCTGGAACGAAGCGAAAGTGCTCTGCCTTGCGGTCGAGGACGGCGCGGAGAAAGCAACCGGCGCGATCCAGGAATACAAAGAAAAAAGCGGTAAGGATACGCTTCTTTGCTGCAGCAACATCAAGATAGCGGAAGTGATCGCAGGCCTCACGGGTGATAAGAAAACCGGGACGATCCCTGCCCGTGCTTCGGCGGTCGAGGCCGCATTCCTGAAAAAAGCCGGCTGGACGGAATCCGACAAAACGCTCGCGCAACGTTTAGAGCTGTATTCCGCCTTCGTGAAAGTCAGCGATTCTGGAGCGACCTTCGATGCATCGGGTATCCCACTCTGGCTCAATACCAAAGCGGCCGAAGGTAAATCCAATGTCGCTGCAAAAGCACTCGTGCTGATGGAGTCGATGGGCGAGAAAGTGCCGCCGTCCGTATGGCAGAAGGTGAAGCCCTTAAGTCCACCGCCCCGTGGCACCAATGCCTACGAGGATATGCTCTGGAACATGGATAAAGCCGCATACGCGAGCCGCCAGGGCGAAACGATCCTCTATGCACTTGCTGCGATCGGCAATGGTGGTGTCAGTAAGCTCCATCCGGCGATCATGGGCCGTATCGTGAATGCGCTCAAGATGGTGGGACTCAAGAAAGAAGCATCCCTCCTCGCCGCAGAATCGCTTCTGGACTAATGCACAGCACGATCGGCGCATTCTTAGAGGCCTTATCAGCCGAACGTGGCGCCAGCCGTAATACCCTGGATTCCTACCGCACCGACCTTGCCGATTTCGATCGTTTCGTGACCGAGAGTCGCATCACTCCGCTCGAAGCCACCACCGAGACCATCGAACGGTATCTGCAATCGCTTGCGAAACGTGAATTCACCGCCAGTACACAGGCGCGCAAACTCTCGAGCATCAAACAATATTATATCTTCCTCTTCAGCGAGAAGTACCGCAGTGATAATCCTGCTGCCACGCTTGAAGGCCCGAAACGCGCCAAGTCGCTTCCGAAATTCTTGACCGAAAAAGAGGTGGAGGCACTCATCAACACCGCGCATGCCAATACCAAGCCGGATGGTGTGCGCCTATCGGCACTCTTAGAAACACTCTACGCCTCAGGCCTTCGCGTGTCGGAACTGGTGGAACTCAAACTCTCCACCTTGCAATGGGAAGAAGGCAAGAAAACGCTGAAACCCTTCCTGATCGTCACGGGCAAAGGTAATAAAGAGCGCCTTGTACCGCTCAATGGTAAAGCGATCGAAAGCCTGCTGGCGTATCTCTCGCTTCGCCCGCATTACATGGATGCAAGTGCGGATTCGCCGTGGCTGTTCCCTTCCGGCGGTGAAAGTGGCCACCTCACACGCCAACGTTTAGGGCAGCTGCTAAAAGCCCTCGCGCGCGAAGCCAACATCGATCCAGCGAAGATATCACCTCACAAACTGCGCCACTCGTTTGCAAGTCATCTACTCACCAACGGGGTCGATCTCCGCGTCCTGCAGGAATTGCTCGGCCACGCCGATATCTCCACCACGCAGATCTATACGCATTTATCGAGCGAGCACCTCCAACGCATGGTGAGTGAAAAACACCCGCTCGTCCAGAAACTCTACACTTCACGAAAGGCTCCCGCATGAAATCCCTCAAAGGCCCTGAAATCCCCGCCGCATCGGGCAAAACCAAACAGCTGATCGTTTTCCTGCACGGTGTGGGTGCGGATGGTAATGATCTGATCAGCCTTGCCGATATTTTCTCGGAAGCGTTCCCGAATGCGCATTTCTGCTCGCCCCATGCACCTTTCGCATTCGATATGGCACCTCCCGGATTCGCCGCCGGCTACCAATGGTTCTCGCTGCAGGAATATATGCAGCAATCACCCGAAGCGGTGATGAAGAACCGTACCACCTCCAGGAATCTTCTCGCGGGTGCGGCAGAAGCAGCCCCTTACCTCAATGATTTCATCGATGCGAAATTAAAAGCATTGGGCTTGGATGATTCCGCCCTCATCCTGATCGGCTTCTCGCAGGGTACCATGATGGCACTATATACCTCGCTTCGCCGCAACAAGCCATGTGCAGCGGTCATCGGCTATTCCGGTGCATTGCTCGGTGCCGATGTGCTGGCCAAAGAGATCGTCTCCCGCCCACCGGTCTGCTTGATTCATGGTGCAGTGGATATGGTGGTACCACACCAGATGATGCGTGATGCCGAAGCGGGCTTGAAGGCAAACAAGGTGCCGGTGGAGGCACACACGCGTCCGCAGCTGGCCCACGGCATCGACCCGGAAGGGGTTGGAATTGCCATACGTTTCCTCGTAAAACACCTCCAAATGGCATAAAAATCACGTTCTAGGCCCCTCTTCAAAGCCATTAGTGATTTTTTAACCTGTTTTTGCTATAGTTAGAGTATGGAAACAGCGAAAGCGAACTCAGGTAGAGGTAGCCATGACCAGTTTTGAACAATTCCTCAAGGATTACCGGCTGACCACCGCCGAGATTCTTTACCATATGCCCGATCATCCCAGCCTGCTCCAGACCTATGTCTGGCAAGAGCTCGATATCTCGCCGGAATTCCCGGTCTTGAAAAAGTTCCTGCATTTCTGGGAACGTAGCTTGGATGGCAAACTGCACTCGGTGCAAGTGGCGAGCTGCGAGATCATCAAACCGGCGGAATTCCAGTACGCCCGTGCCAAATTCTATTTACAGTAGCAGGCCACTCCTTTAGTTTTCAGGGCCTATGGCCCACTACTTCAACATCATGCTCGGCCGCGGGTTGGGCGGCATCGAACGCGCATTCATCAACTGCGCAGAAGCGCTACTCGCGCGTGGGCACCGCGTCACCTGCGTGGCTTCACCCAAAGCAGCCGTGATCGACGAACTCGGAAAAATAAAACATCCCAATCTGCAAATCGAGTTACTACGCAATTTCGCCGTATGGGATTGTTTTGCCATCCAGCGTTTGAGTAACCGCATCACCAAACTGAATCCTGACGCCATCCTTACGCACGGCACACGTGCAGCGACTTTCGCCAGGCGCGCGGCGAAACATGTACCGGTCGCTGCCTTCGCGCATAATTACAGCATCCGCCGTCTGCTGGGTGCGGAAGTCATCTTCGCTATCTCGAAGCATCTGAAAGAAACAATCGAAGCCGCGGATGCCACACAAAACGTCGTGATGATCCCGAACATGATCCGCATGACGAACACTGAAGTGGCACAGAAGCCGTTTCAGAATCCTCCGGTGATCGGCAGCATGGGACGATTCGTGCAGAAGAAAGGCTTCGCCGATCTCCTGGATGCGCTGGCACTACTTAAGAAAAACAACATCAGTTTTAAAGCTATGATAGCAGGTGACGGCGAAGAATCTGCTGCCCTCAAAGAAAAAGCCGAGAAGCTCGGCCTCTCCGCGCTCGTCTCTTTCCCCGGCTGGATCAAGAACCCGGACGACTTCTATAACCAGATCGATTTCTTCGTACTCCCTTCGCTGCATGAACCCTTTGGCATCGTGCTCTTGGAGGCTTTTGCCAAGGCGCTCGGCGTCGTCTCCACCGATACCGAAGGCCCGAGCGAGATCGTGACCCGCGGCAAGAATGCACTTGTGGTCGAGCGCGGCAATGTGCAGGCACTGGCAGATGCCATGAAAACCCTGCTCTACGATCCGGCATACGCGCACAATCTCGGCAAAGCCGGGCTTGAAACCGTGAAAACGGAATACGATATGAACAGTGTGGGCAGGCGCATCGAAACCGAACTGCAACAACTGGTACTTGCAAACACGAAGGCCGCATAATGGAATATCTGACATTAGACAGGGCAGTGATCGAGATCAGCGGAGACGATAAATCGCCCTTCCTGCAAGGCATCATCAGCAACGACATCACGAAAGTGACGGATGGGAGTAGCATCTACACCTGTCTCCTCTCGCCTCAAGGCAAATACCTCTTCGATTTTTTCGTCACGGGTAAAGAGGGGAAATTCCTGCTCGATGTACCAAAGCGCCACGCCGCTGAACTCATCAAACGTCTCACGATGTATAAGCTCCGCTCCAAAGTGGAAATCAAAGACGTATCGAACATCTATTCTGTATTCGCTTGCTACGGAAGCGGTGCCGAAAAAGTCGGCATCCCGGATCCGCGCGATGCGCGCTTAGGGAGTCGTGTGATTGCGTCCGATGCACCCATTGGTAAAGCGGGCAGTATGGAAGCCTATGATGCACTCCGCATCTCACTTACTATTCCCGATAGCGAGAAGGATCTGGAACAGGATAAATCCTATCCACTGCATTACCGCATGGAAGCACTCCACGCGATAGATTTCGACAAAGGGTGCTATGTCGGACAGGAGGTCACGGCGCGCATGAAGCACCGTAATGCGGTGAAGCAGATGCTCTACCGTGTAAAGGCCAATGCACCGCTGCCTGCGCCCGGCACGGTGATCACCGCCGATGGCATCTCAGCAGGCGAACTCCGCAGCATCTCCGGCAATGAAGGTCTAGCCCTTCTCGAAGTAGCGGCACTCGAGAAAAAACAGCCACTCAAAGCAGAGGCACTCGAGATCATACCATGTTAGAGGGTTTTGGGTTCTTTTACGCAGCAAGCTTCCTGCCGGTTCTGGTCGTCATCATCAAGATGCTGACCTATCGCAACAAGCCATCCGCCACCCCGTCTAAACCTTCCCGCATCGGCAGGATACGTTCCAACCGCGCCTTCGCGCTCGGCTGTGTGGTCGGCGCACTTGCATTGTTACCCACTTTCTTCAAAGGCAATTTCCTTGCACCCCTGCTGTGGGTGATCGTGGGCCCCGCAACGGGCTGCGTCTTCATCTTGGCGGCCATGCTCATCAACACCATCTTCCGCCTGACGCCAAAGCCAGAAAAGCCCGTGGCCAATGCCCTGCCGATATCCCCGCCACCCGCACCCTACGGCTTGATTCGCAGTTTCCTGATTCGCTTCCGCATCGTATTGCTCCCACTTTTCGTTGTTTATCTGGTGGCAGGACTCTGGGTATTGAAATCCATCAGCCATGAGCGCCATGTGTACGGCACGGTAATGGATCCCAAACCGCTCGCGGAGGAAACGATTATCGAGGCTTATAGTCATTGGTTCGTTAGGAACGATAACATGATCCTGCGGAACATCCTCTTGTATGAGAAAAGCCCGGAGATCCCCGTGGAAGTGATCGAGGACATCTATAAGAACAGCGATGATTACAGTGTGCTATCTGCGGTGGTGGTGCATGCCAAGACTCCTTGCGGCATCTTTGCAGACTTTCTAGAGAAGCGTTATCCTGCGGGTATGAACAGCTGGGGTGTTAAGCATGGTTGGCGCGCGCACCAAAATAAAATGAACATGGATTCGCTCAAGCACATGGCGGAAGACGCGCAGAAAAAGCGCTGCGAGTAACTATTCTTCTTCGCCGTAATATTCGGTGATTTCCTGCGCCTGTTCTTCCGATTCTTCGGCTTCTTCGGCAGCGGCTTCCGCTTCTGCCTCGGCTGCGCGGAAGGCCTTCACCGCATCATTCATCGTATAAAGAATGCCGCGCACGCCCTCACCCGTTGCACCGGAAATGGTCTTCACTTCTTTCTTCGATGCTTTTTCGAGCGCCTTCTTCTTTAGAGCGATCTCTTCTTCCGAAAGCGAATCGCATTTATTGAGCGCCACGATTTCTTCCTTGCCTGCCAAGACCTCGCTATACGCTTTCAGTTCCTTACGGATGGTTTTGTAATTGAGCGCCACATCGTCCGCCGTGCCATCGATCAGGTGCAGCAGGATGCCGCAACGCTCCACATGTTTCAGGAACTGATGGCCAAGCCCATGGCCTTCGGATGCACCTTCGATCAAACCCGGAATGTCGGCCAGCACGAACGAATTACCCTCCGTCACATTCACCACACCGAGTTGCGGTTTTAATGTGGTGAAGGGATAATCGGCGATTTTCGGTTTTGCCGCAGAGACGGCCGCGAGGAACGTGGATTTACCCGCGTTCGGCATGCCGACGAGGCCCGCATCCGACAAGAGTTTCAAGCGTAGCCACACCCATTGCTCCGTACCCGGCCAGCCTTTGGTGTGCTTGCGCGGTGCACGGTTGGTGGAGGTTTTGAAATGCATGTTGCCGTAGCCGCCATCCCCGCCTTTGGCGAGTACGAAGCGCTGACCCGGACGTTTGATATCCATGATCAGTGTTTCACCGTCTTCTTCGAATACTTGTGTACCCATCGGCACCTGGATGATGAGGTCTTCGGCGAATGCGCCGTGCCGGTCGCTACCCATGCCATTACCGCCCTTCTTGGCTTTGAAGTGCTGCTTGTAGCGATAGTCGATCAGGGTGTTAAGGCCGGAGATACATTCGATGATGACGCTACCGCCACGGCCGCCGTTGCCGCCGTTCGGGCCGCCACGCGGCAGGTTCGCTTCACGGCGGAATGCGGTGCATCCATCGCCGCCGTCACCGCTTTTCACGAATATCTTCACCTCATCGATGAACTGCATAGGAACCCTAGCCCTTAAAATGAAAACGGGGCCGGCTTTATTGAAAAAGCAGCCCCGCTTCCAGCGTTATTCTTTGTAAGCTCTAAAGCCTTAGTTCGCTTGTGCAGCCGGAACGACGTTCACATAGCGTTTGCCACCGGCTTTACGCTTGAATTCTACTTTACCTTCGACGAGTGCGAAGATCGTGTGATCTTTGCCCATACCGACGTTAGCACCCGGATGGTATTCCGTGCCACGTTGGCGGAGAATGATGTTACCTGGGATCACGAGTGAGCCGCCCGCGCATTTCACGCCAAGCCTTCTGCCAGCGGAATCGCGTCCGTTACGTGAACTACCACCTGCCTTCTTATGTGCCATGGTCTATCTCCTTATTGTTTGTCAGCCGCCGGCTTCTTAGCCGCTGCTTTTTTCGGTGCTGCTGCTTTCGCTTCCGTTTTGCTTTCAGCTTTCGGAGCGGCTGCTTTTGCTTTCAGGCCTTCGCCGATTTCCTGGATCTTCACCCAGGTGATCGGTTGGCGGTGGCCACGTTTACGACGGTAGTTGTGGCGACGTTTTTTCTTGAAGATCAGAACTTTGTCGTCTTTGGTCTGATTGATGATCTCCGCGGATACTTTCGTAGAGCCAGCAGCTTTAAGACCATTCGCATCACCTACAGCGAGAATGTTATCGAATACAACGACGGCACCCTTTTCGCCTTCGAGTTTTTCGACTTTCAGTACGTCGCCTGCTGCGACTTTGTACTGCTTTCCGCCTGATTTAAATACTGCAAACATAGGAGTATCCTTGCTAATTCCGTAAATCTCTATTCCCATTTTGGGGAGCCCTTTTCGGGAAGGGGTACTATAGTTATGGCGAAAGCTTTGTCAACCGTAAATATCGGGCTTTTTATGGCTTTCTTAGGGCAAACGGGCATTTGGCAGCTTATTAAGCCAGAACACACCGCTATTATATAACTAATTCAATATGTTATGCTAGTGGCACCGTCGCGCGTGCAAGCCACTCACGCTCATATGCAGAAAGCCCATTACCACCCAATTTCTGAGCGACTTTCTTATGGTAGTCATTCAGCCACTTCACTTCTTCCTTGGTGAGCAGCGTAAGATCGATCAGTTTACGATCGAGCGGCACCATCGTGATCGTCTCGAACTCATAATACGTACGGAACGTATGTTTCTCTTTGCTTTCCTTCACCACCACGAGGTTTTCGATACGGATGCCGTATTTCCCCGCCTCGTAATAACCCGGCTCGTTCGATAAGATCATGCCGGGCTCTAAGGGCACATGGCTCACGCGGCTGATGCGCTGCGGCCCTTCATGCACGCTTAAGTAACTGCCCACACCGTGCCCTGTGCCATGGTCGAAATCGAGGCCATGGTGCCAGAGCGGCATACGTGCGAGTGCATCGAGTTGCGCGCCGCTCGTGCCTTTCGGGAACTTTGCACTGGCAAGCGCGATATGGCCTTTCAGCACCCGTGTGAAATTCTTCTTCTGCTCGGCGGTCGGCTGGCCGATCGCGACCGTGCGGGTGATATCGGTCGTGCCATCGGGATATTGCCCGCCGGAATCCAACAGCAACAGGCCATTCCCTTTAATGCTAGCATTGGTCTTGTTGGTCGCACGGTAATGCACGATCGCCCCATTCCCACCGAACCCTGCAATCGTATCGAACGAAAGGTCGCGCAGCTCCTTGCTCTCTTTACGGAACGATTCCAGCCGGTCAGCGACCGAGATCTCGGTGAGTTTACCTTTTTTCACATTAGCATCGAGCCATGCGAGTAATTTCACCACCGCACGGCCATCGCGGATGTGCGCGGCCTTCGCGCCATTCACTTCCACTTTGTTCTTCCGCGCCTTCATCAGCTGGCACGGGTCGGTTTTATTGACGATATCCGCACCCGCACGTGTGAGCGCCGCGAAGAAACCATGTGCCGCTTGGGATGGGTCAAGCATCACTTTTCGACCACGGAGATCAAACAGTGCATCGTTGAGTTCCGAAGGAGAACGGAGCGTCACGCCCTTCCCCAGATGGCGCTTCACCGAAGCACTGACGCGCTTTGCATCGATAAACCACTCCACCGCCCCTTCTTTATCAATGATGGCATGAGCCAAAATGAAGGGGTTGTGCGGCACGTCTTCCCCACGGATGTTCAGTAACCAGCAGATGGAATCCGGTGCTGTCAGCACCATATATTCTGCACCGGCTTCGATCATCGCTTCCGCGACCGCCTCGCGTTTGCCCGCCGATTCCCAACCCGAATAACGGATAGGGTGACTCACGACGTGCGAACGCGGCGGCTTTGGGCGGTGTTTCCACACGCGGTCGATCAGGTTCTCGGTCGGTACCATGCGGCAGGAGCGTTTCGCCGCAGCCGCCATGTAACGTTGGATGGATTGTTCGGTGAACAACCACGGGTCGAATGCGATGCGATCATCCGCATTCGCGTGGTTCTCCAGCCATTCGGCAGGGCTGATATTCGCGATGTTATGCACCACGAAGCCTTTCGCGATCTCGTTCCGTGCTTGGAGCGTGTAACGACCGTCAGTGAAGAACGCGGCTTTGCTTTTGAGCACGATCGCCAAGCCCGCCGAACCGCTGAAATGTGTGAGCCATTCCAAGCGGCGCGCGCAGGCGGGCACATATTCGCCCTGGAACTCATCGCTCGAAGGGATAATGAACCCATCCAGGTTCTGGCGTTTCAGTTCTGCCCTGAGTATCGCTACATGTTCCATTATTTCCGCCCTATCAGACTGTTCCATTCGGCTTCAGAAAGCACTTTTACGCCGAGTTCCGTCGCCTTCTTCAGTTTCGATCCGGCCTCTTCGCCTGCGATCACGTAATCCGTTTTCGACGATACCGAACCTGCCACCTTTGCGCCACGGGATTCCGCACCCGCCTTCGCTTCTTGACGTGTCATTGTGGTAAGTGTGCCAGTGAACACCACCGTCTTGCCCGAAACCGGCGAATCCGTATCCGGCGGCTCCGCCGCTTCCACGGTGAGTATCGCTTTTAATTTCGTAAGCACCTCGCGGTTATGCGGCTCGTGGAAGAACTCGATGATCGAAGCCGCCACCTTCTCGCCGATACCGTCCATAGAAAGGATATGGTGGTAGGCTTCCGAGTTCTGATCCGCTGCCTCTATCATCGCTTTCTCGAATGCATCGTAGGTCTGGTAGGCCTGCGCGAGTAACTTCGCCGTCGCCTGCCCCACATGGCGGATACCGAGCGCGAAGATCAGGCGGTGGAGTGGCACCGTGCGGCGCTGTTCGATCGAAGCGAAGAGATTATGGAGTGACTTCTCGCCATAACCCTCCCATTCTGCAATCGTGCTGCGATGGTGTTCGAGCGTGAAGATATCAGCGGGGGTCTTGATAAGACCGGTTTTAATAAACAGTTCGATTTGTTTTTCCCCTAAGCCTTCGATGTCGAATGCATCGCGCGAAACGAAATGTTTCAGGCGCTCCACCGTCTGCGCGGGGCAGATGAGGCCGCCGGTACAACGCGTCGCTGCCTCGCCCTCCTCGCGCACGGCGATGCTGCCGCAGGCCGGGCAATGCGTCGGGAAAGTATAGGGCTTCGAATTCGCGGTACGCTCCGCATTCACAATCTGGGGGATTACGTCGCCCGCGCGCTGTACGGTCACGATATCGCCAATGTTTACGCCCTTGCGCTCGATCTCGTCCGCATTATGGAGCGTCGCGTTCGACACCACCACACCACCGACCGTGATGGGTTTCAGGCGCGCAACGGGCGTGAGTGTACCCGTGCGGCCCACTTGAATATCGATGGATTCTAAAATGGTCTTCGCCTGCTCCGCCGGGAATTTATGCGCGATCGCCCAGCGCGGAGAGCGGCTTACCGCGCCTAACCTCTCCTGCCAGTCGAGGCGGTTCACCTTATAGACGGTGCCGTCGATGTCGAAATTCAGTTGAGCACGCTTCGGCAGCAAATCATTATAATAACCCATGACGCTTGCCATATTTTCCAGCAGCACGCCATCGACTACTGCAAAACCAAAACTACGCAGGCGCTTCATCATCGCACTCTGAGTGGCTTCGATCGGAGAGGAGAATTCGCCCCAACCATAAATATAATATTGAAGTGGGCGCTCGGCCGTCACATTTTTATCTAACTGCCTGAGCGAGCCCGCCGCAGCGTTGCGCGGATTGGCAAAAGGTTCTTCGCCCGCCTCTTCTTGCTGCTTATTAAGTGCACGAAAATCATCGTGATGCATGAATACTTCACCACGAACCTCAAGTGTCTTCGGGAAATCACCTTTGAGCTCTAGCGGGAAATCTTTGATCTGCTTGATGTTCTCCGTGATATCCTCTCCCACGACACCATCACCACGCGTAGAAGCCTGCTTAAGCTTGCCATTCTCATAACGCGCGGCGAACGAAGCGCCATCGATTTTCGGCTCGCAGAAAAGTTCGACCGTTTGATTCTCATCTAAATTCAGAAAGCGGCGGATGCGGTCGATGAAATCCGCGATCTCCTCCTCCGTATGCGCCTTACCGAGCGAGAGCATCGGCACACTATGCTTCACCTTGCCGAATTTGGCGGCAGGCGCAGCACCCACTTTATCACTCGGCGAATCGGCACGTTTCAACTGCGGAAAACGCTTTTCAATCTCCGCATTCCGGTCCCAGAGCGCGTCATACTCGGCATCCGAGATGATGGGCGCATCGTCTTGATAATAGCGTTTGTCGTGTTCTTTGAGTTCCTTCGCAAGGCACGCGAGCTCTTCTTTCGCCTGCGCTTCGGTGAGTTCTGCGGGCGCGATACCCCTCAAGTCCGCGAATTCAAGCAAACTCATGATACTCCCATGAGCTTTTTAGCGGCCTGGCGTGCCTCATCGGTGATGATGTTGCCCGCGAGCATGCGTGCCAGCTCTTCACTGCGGGCGGAGGCTGGAAGTGTTGAGACTTCGGTGATCGTCTCACCCTTGCTCACATGTTTCTCGATCTTCAGGTGATGCACACCGAGGGCTGCCACCTGCGGCTGGTGCGTGACGGCGAGCACCTGATGCGTTGCACCGAGTTTCGCCAAACGCCGGCCGACCGCATCCGCCACCGCACCGCCGATGCCGGTGTCAATCTCGTCGAATATCAGCGTGGGGGCGGAGCGCGTATCGGAAAGCACCACTTTCAGTGCCAGCATGAAGCGCGAAAGCTCACCGCCCGATGCAATCTTGGAGAGTGCCCCAAACGGCGAACCCGGGTTCGTCTGCACCAAAAACTGCACTTTCTCGAACCCATGCGCCCCCCAGGCCTCCTCTGGAAGCGCAGTAATCTCCACCTGCACTTTCGAGCCTTCCATCTTCAGCGGCGCTAGCTCCTCCGCGATAGATTTCTCGATCTTACGTGCGGCTTTCTTACGTTTTTCGGAAAGCACTTCCGCGAGTTTGATAAACTCTTTTTTTCCTTGAGCGGCTTGTTTCTCGAGTTCGGCGATGTGTGCATCCCCATGGTTGATCATCTTGAGCCTGCCCGCGATCTTCTCGCGCTCGACCGGCAGTTCATCTGCCAGCACGTTCAGTTTGCGTGCCAGCGCACGGATGGCGTAGAGCCTGTCTTCGAGCGACTCGAGCGCATTGCCGTCCATATCGAGATCGCGCGCGATCTGCTGCAGTTCGCTTTCCGCCTCGTCGATCTCGGTGAGGGCACGGTCGAACGCCTCGATCGCCTTGGTGAACGATTCGCGCGCGGCTTCCGGTGCACGCTCCAGCATGCGACTTGCGGTACGAATCGCTTCCGATACCGATTTCGGCTGTGTTTCAAGTTCGCCAAGCGCCTGACTCAAACTGCCTACGATCTTCTCGCGGTTCATCATCACACGGCGTTTTTCGTCCAGCTCCGCCTCTTCGCCCACATGGACAGAAAGATCATCGAGCTCCTTTAAAATGTGCGTGAGATATTCCTCGTCCTGCTTGGCTTTTGCGATTTCGCCGCGCGCCTGCTCTAGGCTATCCGCTGCGGTTTTCCAAGTAATGAATTGCTTGGCGACGATGCTCAGTTCTTTGGCATGCCCGCCGAAATCATCGAGGATGGTGCGGTGGTTCGTGGGGCTTAAGAGTCCGTGTTGGTCGTGCTGGCCATGGATCTCCACCAGCCGCTCACCCACCTGCTGCAGGAGTTGCACACCCACCGCCTGATCGTTGATGAAGGCTTTGCTTTTCCCGTCTGCTGAAAGTACGCGACGGATGATGAGCTCGCCCGAATCCTCGATTCCCTGCTCATTCAAGATATCGGAGATACTCTCCCGCGCGCTGGCAGAAAAGGTAGCAGTAACGCTGGCTTGTGTCTCACCGTGGCGGATGAGTTTGGCATCGGCACGCACACCCAATGCTAAACCCAGTGCATCAAGCAGGATGGATTTGCCCGCACCCGTCTCGCCTGTCAGCACACAGAAGCCATGCGCGAAATCGATTTCGACGGCTTTGGCTAAAACGACATTTCGGATGGAAAGGGATTCGAGCATCTCGGTTCCCCTACTCAAAGAGTTTGCCGAACCACGACGAATCTTTACCTACGGTCTTACAGCCTGCAGCGCTTTCTGCGCAGTCATAGGCATCCGGGCTTTGCTCGAAAGTCAGTGCGTCTTCGATCCAGCTCGGTTTCGACGGACGTTTTGGGCTGTTCCTGCCCTCCTCCGTGATGCGGTACGCATACGTATACCACTTGCTATTCGGATAGTTATGTCCAAGCACCGCCGCATATTTCTTCGCTTCTTCGGTGACACCGAGCGCCATATAGGTCTCGGTCAGACGGTAGAGCGCTTCGGTGATGTGGCTCGTTGTCTCGTATTTCTGCACCACGACCTTGAAACGGTTGATCGCGGAGATGTATTTACCCTGTTTCTGGTAGAAACGGCCGATCTCCATCTCTTTACCCGCCAGATGGTCGAAGGCAAGGTCGAGTTTCAGTTTTGCATCGCGGGCATAATCCGTCTCCGGGAAACGCGCCGATACATCGCGGAGAGCCGCCAGCGCCTTCTCGGTCATACCTTGGTCACGGCGCACATCGGCGATCTGCTCATAGTAAGAAAGTGCCAGCAGATAGTACATATACGGGATGTTCTTGTTGCCTGGGTTCAGGCGTACGAACTGCTCGATCACGTCGATCGCATCATCGTAGTTCTGCTCGCGATAGTAAGCATAGGCAACGTTCACCTGCGCGCGGGTCGCAAGCGGTGAGTACGGATATTGTTTCTCGATCTCGCGGAAATCGTCGATCGCGGATTTGAACTTCTTATCGTTCATGGCATCCATCGCGGAGTTATACATCTCCTCGGCGGAACGGTTATCGACTTTGGTGTCTTCCTCGGTCGTGCTGCAGGCAGCGACGAGTAAAATAACCGCGAACACGGATAAAAAGGTGCGTAGTAAGCTCATGCCCCTAGTTATAAGGCGAGCCTATGAAAATACAAGGAATTTAAGCGGGAAAAATGGTCGTGCTTACGCGTTTCCAACCGTGGTCAGTGTCACTTCCACCGGAGCTTCCACGATACGCCATGCATCCTTATCCGCGAAGAAGGTGCGCAGCAGCTTGTTGTTGATCGCGTGGCCGGAACGGAAGCCGTGCAGACGGCCGAGCAGATACGCCCCGCCGGTCAGGTTGAAGTCGCCGATGCAGTCGAGCACCTTATGGCGCACGAACTCATCGCGGTAGCGGAGTCCGCCTTCGTTGATGACACCTTCTTTACCCACCACGATCGCGTTATCGAGCGAGCCACCCAGCGCCAGACCCTTGGATCGCATCACATCCACTTCGTTTTCGAAGCAGAAGGTACGCGCGCGGCAGAGGTCGGTCTTGAAAGAGACGTCGCTTGAATCAAATACGCAGGTTTGGTGCGAGATGATGCGGTCGTTGAAATCGATCTCCAGAGAGACCGTGAAGCTTGAAGCCGGCATGATCGCCACGCGCTTGTTGTCTTCGCTTACTTCGACTTTTTTCAGCACTTCGACCATGCGGCGGTGCTTATGTTGTTTTTTGATGCCGGCGCATTCGATCAGGAATACGAACGGCTCCGAACTACCATCCATCACCGGGATTTCCGGCCCATCGAGCTCAACGATCGCGTTATCGATACCACAGCCCCAGAAAGCCGCCATCAGGTGCTCCACGGTTGCGACACTGACGCCTTCTTCGTTGGAGAGGGTCGTGCCAAGCATGGTATTGGAGACATTCATGTAATTCGCGGCTACGCGCGGATTCTTGTTCTTCACGTCGCGACGCACGAACACCACGCCGGTATCCACTGCAGAAGGATGCAGCGTCATACGGATCGTATTGCCGGAATGCAGGCCAATACCCACGCAGTCAACGGAGTGAAGAAGTGTTTGCTGGAACGGAAGTGTCATAATATATGTACAGTCTTGAATTAAGAGTTACTCTTAACTGTACTTGTAACACACTGATTTGTAGATAGTTGTTACAAATTGTTACAATAAATCGTCTTTACGTCACGTTTACCAAGTCTTTAACAGGCGGGCACGCAATTTTTTAAGCCAAAGTGCGAGGCTTACCGGCATCGTCAGCATCAATAACGTAATGAGGATACCACAATAACTATAAGGATTTCGTGCGTCGAAGTAGCGGCATTGTATTTTTAGGCGTGCCTTATATTGTTTACTTCTGGATGTATTGGTGATGGAATCCGGGTTGCCGATGTAGTAGCGGGTCAAGAGCTTCGGGATGTTATGACCCTTCGTGACCTGTAACATCCGCATGAAGATTTCATAATCCTCCGCTGCAGGGTAATCATCTCTGTAATACCCTATTTCCTTGATCACGCTCGTGCGATACATCACCGCAGGGTGCTGAAAGGGATTGCTGATGTGCATGCGGTTACGTATTTCATGGTCGGTTTCTGCAAAACGCAATGGAAACACAGAACCTTTGTCAGTGAACATATCGACCCAGGAACCGACCAAACCTACATCTGGATGAGATTCAAGGAAGTTCAGCTGTTCTGCAAAGCGGTTTTCCACCACGATATCGTCCGCATCCACCCGTGCGATATAAGGGATATCCTTCTCGATGATATATTCAAGACCCTTGTTCAGGCCTTCCACGATGCCCACGTTTTTTTCCAGCACCAGCACCGTTTGCTTGAGGCTCGTATTCAGCATGATCGGCGGTCTGCTGCCATCATCCACCACCACTACCTCAAGGCCCTCTATCGCATTCGCTTCAATCGAGCGCAAAGTAATATCGAGCCCCTTCTGGTTGTTGAAAACCGGGATCAGTACTGCGATCTTCGAGTCAGCCACGGTAGGTGCTAGTTCGTCTTACGGCGAAGGAATGCAGGAATGTCGAGCAGATCTTCTTTCGGCAGCGCTTCTTCTTTCGAACGCATACCACTCTCGCGCACGGTTGCACCTGAAATAACCTTCTCGAGGGCTTTCTGCGTGCTTTCCTGCACCGCCTCTACACGCTTCTTACCGCCAAGACCGAAAAGACCCATGGTTTTCTTCGCTTCAGCGACAGGAGCGCTCGCCGTCGCTTGCGGCTTATAGGTTTGTTGTGCCGATACGCGCGGGGCATCCACCGTACGGGAAGGTGCTGCCGCAGAAGCAGCGGAAATAGCCGCATTGGTATCCTGACGGCTGCTGAACACGGGCGGTGCTGACGGCGCAAGCGGTTCCGGCGCGATGAATGCATCGTCGTCACTTTCATCCAGTGCGAATTTCGCTTTGCTGGATTCCGGTTCATAATATTGGGATGCAGAGGGGCGGCGCGAAGCCGTCGTGCTGGCACGGTTGAAATATTCGTTATCCGCATCGTCCTCTTCGATTTTAGCAGAAATCCTTACTTCGTTACGTTCGGAGCTGCGGGTCGCCGAGGCGTAGAGCCTGGCATTATCATCGGACACATTATCGATACCGGTCGCAACGACCGATACGCGGATGATGCCTTCCAAGGATTCATCGAACGCAGAACCGAAGATGATGTTCGCTTCCGGATCGACTTCTTCGCGCACGCGGTTTGCCGCCTCGTCCACCTCGAAAAGGGTAAGATCCGGGCCACCGGTGATGTTGATCAGTACGCCACGCGCGCCTTTCATCGATACATTGTCAAGCAGCGGGTTCGAGATTGCCGCTTCCGCCGCCTCGATCGCACGTTTATCGCCTTTGGCTTCGCCGGTACCCATCATCGCTTTGCCCATCTCGCCCATCACGGAACGGATATCCGCGAAGTCGAGGTTGATGAGGCCTGGCATCACGATCAGGTCGGTCACACCCTGCACGCCGGAGCGGAGCACGTTATCCGCCAGTTTGAAGGCGTCTTTGAAGGTGGTGTTCTTATCCACCACGCGGAAAAGATTCTGGTTCGGGATCACGATCAGTGTGTCCACATATTTTTGCAGTTCCGCGATGCCTTGCTCAGCGATACGCATGCGCGGGGTGCCTTCGAATTGGAATGGTTTGGTGATCACTGCCACCGTGAGTATACCTTGCTCACGCGCCAGGCGCGCCACCACCGGGCCTGCACCGGTGCCCGTACCACCACCCATACCGGCCGTGATGAACACCATGTTGCTGCCTTGCAGATGGTCCTGGATTTCGTTCGTCGCCTCTTCGGCTGCTGCCTTACCCACTTCCGGGTAGGAACCCGCACCCAGGCCTTGCGTGATGTTCTCACCGAGTTGGATGCGCTTCTCGCAGAGCGAGTTCTCGAGCGATTGTGCGTCGGTATTCGCCACGACGAAATTCACACCTTCGAGTTTCGCAGAGATCATATTATTGACTGCGTTACCACCTGCACCACCCACGCCGAACACGGTGATAGTCGGTTTCAGGAAGTTTTTCTTAGGCAACTGAAGGTTAAGCGTCATACCTTGGCACTACTCAAGTAAGGGGTTAAGTTCAACGAGCTATATCAACATCTAGTAGGCTATGCAACATAAACCTACCACATTTTATATACAAAATTTACCTTATGGGACAAAGAGATGTCCTGCTTAACGATTAATTAACCCGAATATGGTGAAATAGTTCGGATAACAAAACGATAGGGGTTTATATGGTCAGTTTATTTGACAGATTTAAATCGTTTGGCATCGCAGTTGGATTGGCGAGTACGCCTGCTTCTGGCAATGCCATGGATTTTGTGCCCCCTACGGCAAAGGAAGAAGCCCGCTTTACCGCCGCGCAGATGTTTCAGGATGATATGGCAAAAGGTGCCACGCAAAGAGACAGGCTTTGGATCCTCGACGACACCTATGGCCAACGTTACATGACGGCAGAGGAAACAGAGAAAGAATATAACGAACGCCGCGACAGGGCAGACCAGTTCGCTCAAGACCAGAAAGAAGGGAAAAAATCCGACCGAAGGGTGTATGACGATCCGGAATTCGGCAACCGCTATGCCACCGATAACGAGGTGAAGAAAGATCTGTATGTCCGCGTGCAGGCTGCCAATACACTGGAGCTCGAACTCCAGTCCCTGCCCGGCAATACTGTCGTCGATCGGGAAGTTTATAACGATCCCAAAATAGGCCGCCTGAGAAACCCTTTACCGATAGAGAACGCAGAGGTTAATGCAACATATGCTGTCAAAGCAGAGGTCGAGGGCATACTCGCTCAGCAGGAAGCTGCCGAAATTGCAGCGAAGAATGCGGCCCGTAAGGAAGCGGAAGCCGAACGCGATAGATTAAGGGATGCAGCACTCGGCCGCACAGCCGGAACGAGTAATGGTGCGGCTTCGCCAACCAACATGCTTGGCACTCAGATATCCACGCGTCCTGCGGATGACAATGGCATGACTCTCGCCGAACAGCAAGAGCAATACCAGCGATTCCTGGACATGGACAAAAAACCGGCGGCCAATGAACCTGATAAGACGAGTGATGCCCCTACCAAGATGACACCGGAGATGCTCGCAGAACTCTCTCGTCAGGCGCGTGCATATGTGAATCGCGCACCTGAAACATCACCAGCCACGAACAATGATATCACACAGGTTAATCCGCCTTTTGACCCGACTGGTACTGTTATATCCACACGGGATGCAGTGATCCCGCCTGTGGTACAAGACGTCATCACGCCAATCGCAGATACGAAAGGCGACGATGGAACGCCCCTTAAACAGGTACGCGATCAGGTGAATAAAGGTCGCGATGTTGAGAAAGACGGCCCAAGGGTCAGTTGATATTCTCTAGAAATTCTGCTGCAGCCAGCGGATCACGCGGCCGATCGCATTCTCCGGCAAAGGCAGCGATACACCCGACTTCTCCGGGCCTGCAAGCACCGTATCATCCTTACGCACCGCATATTTGAGCATCCCCACACAGGTGGAGAACGCTGCCCCCTTGGTCGATTCCGCCATCCCCTCGACCTGGATCGGGCGCGAGATACGGATCGGGCGGCCGAATACTTCCTGCGCCACGTCTTTGATGCCGACCAGCTGGCTCGTGCCACCGGTGAGCACGATGCGTGCCTGCGCGGCTTTATCCAAACCTGCCGCCTCGAGTTTCTTCTTCGCCAGTTCGAACACCTCTTCCACACGTGGGCGGATGATACCATTCACATCCGATTTCGACACATGCATCATCTCGCTCGCATTCTCGGATTCTTCTTCCGAATCGATGAGCGGCACCTCGAGCACCTCCTGGCGATCGTTGTTCGTCACCACTGCGCTGCCATACATCGTCTTCAAACGCTCGGCATAGGTCACACTGGTGGATAATCCGCGTGCGATATCGCGTGTGATGTGCTGGCCACCGAGTGCGATACTGGTGGTGTACACCAAGATGCCGGAAACAAAGACCGCGATCGAGGTATTCCCGCCACCGATATCGAGCAGTGTCACGCCGAGATTCTTCTCATCCTCCGTCAAACATGCAAGACCGGAGGCATAGGCAGACGACACACAATCCTCGATATCCAGATGGCAACGCGCCAAACAGTTCGATAAGTTGCGGATCGCGGTCGAGGATGCCGTCACGATATGCAGGTGGGTCGAGAGTTTCTCGCCGAACATGCCGCGCGGGTCACTGATGCCATGCGTGTCATCGATACTATAATTGATCGGGATGCAATGCAGGATCTCCTGATCGTCTTCCGCGAAGTGACGGTAACCCTCCGCCATGATCTGCGCGATGTCGCGCTCCGTCACCTGGTGTCCGGAGATATTGTTTTCGACACTTAAGTTGCGGGAATTGAGATTAGAGCCCGAAACATTCACCAGCACGCGGTCGATCGTCTCACCTGCCATTTTTTCCGCCGCGTGTACGGCGGCCACGATGGAGCCTTCCGCCTGCTTGATATCGATGATGATGCCACCCCGGATACCCTGCGAGACCTGATGGCCGATGCCGACGATCTTGAGTTTTCCCGCCGGGTCGGCGTGCGCGATGAAGCACGCTACTTTCGTGCTGCCAATATCGAGTACTGCGATGAGTCCGGTTTTCATAACAGGCTGGCACTATATACTAATTGCATAGGAACTTCAGCCGCTAAAATGTTCCTTGAAGTCATTCCGGCGACTCCACGAACATGCGGTCCGGCAAACGGAGGTCGATCGACTTGATATGCGTGGATAAAATCTTCTTCTCGCGTTCGAGTTTGCCGAGGTATTTCCATGCGCGGTCCGGATCGTCTTCCGGCAGCTTGATCTCGATCTCGTTGTTGAGCCTGACGTTCCAGCGGCGGTTGCCGACACGGATCATGGCGGTCACCTTGCGGAAGAGCTCCGGTTCGCTCGATAAGAAGTCTAAGAGCACACCGATATGGGAGTGCGCCTCCTCCCCTACGATGTACGGCAGGTTGGTGAAGTTCTCCGCCGCCCCCGCCGTGCCTTCGGTGATGATGGCACCTTCGCGGTCCACCAGCTTCACCTTGCCTTGGTATTGCCACACGGCCACGGGTTCGCGCTCGATGAGTGTGATATGGAGCGTGCTCGGCAACTCCCGCTCGATCCGCGCTTCCTTGATCCAGCCGACGGTTTCGATACGGCTTTTGAGTTCGCCTAGCGATACGCTGAAGATCGGTTGCCCCTGCTCGATATCGAGGGCTTTTTTGATATCTTCCATGCGCACGTTCTTTTGGCCCATGATATAGACGTTCTGGATGGAAAGCCCCATATTGCCGGAGAGTTCGACCCCCCATTCGCTGACCTGGGTGCGCACCTGTTCGAAACTGCCTTTGTACCAGATCCAGAGACCATCCACGACCACACCGACGATCACGATGACGGCAAGGATGTTGAGTGCACGACGCGTAATAAGGCGAAGTGTGCGGCGGTGTGCGATGCGTTTTGCGCGTTGCCGATAGGTGGGGAACATAACGCGCGGGAACCTTCCGGTTTAGCTGTTATCGCAGCGGGCTTCTTTGATCAACTTCTCAAGAAGCGTCGCGAAATCGATGCCGGCATAGGCAGCCATTTTCGGGGTGAGTGAAAGCGGCGTCATACCCGGATGCGTATTCACCTCGAGCAGATAGAGGCCGGAAGCCCCCTTCTTCGAATCGTCGTAGCGGATATCCGAGCGCGTCACACCCCGGCAGCCGAGCACGCGATGGGCGTCTTCCGCCATTTTCATCGCGGCTTTCTTCACGGCAGGCGGGATCTGCGCCGGTAGAATATATTCTGTATTCCCGGAGGTGTATTTGTTTTTGTAATCGTAGAAACCGGCTTTCGGACGGATCTCGATCACGGCCAGCGCCTTACCACCGAGCACCGCTACCGAAAGCTCCTTACCGGGGATGAATTTCTCTACCAGGTATTCCTGTTCGTCTTCGAGTAGCTCCGTATCCATCGTGCGGTTGTCGCCTTTGACGAAAATCTGTACGCCCACACTGGAGCCGTTATTGGTCGGCTTCACCACGTAAGGCAGCGGGATCGGATGTTTACCTTTCAGGTTCGCCAGCTGCTCACCGGTGAACACTTTGCCCGAAGCACAGCGGATGCCCGCCGATTCGAACACATATTTCGCAAACGGTTTATTCATCGCGATCGCGGAAGCGAGTACGCCGGAATGGGTATACGGTATCTGAAGGAATTCGCACACGCCTTGGATACAGCCATCTTCGCCATACGTACCATGGAGCGCATTGAACGCCACATCCGGTTTCAGTTTCTTCAAGACTTCTGCTACGTCGCGGCCGACATCCACCGATGTCACTTCATAGCCCATACCCCACAGTGCGGTGTGCACGGCTTTGCCGGATACGAGCGACACATCACGTTCCGCCGATAAACCACCTAACAATACTGCGACATGTTTTTTCTTAGCCATCTGCTCACTCTATGTTCAAACCAATGCGTTTTACTTCCCACTCAAGCTGTATGCCGCTTTTTTCCTTCACCTTGCGGCGAACTTCCTCGCCAAGCTTCTCGAGGTCGGCAGCGGTCGCACCGCCCGTATTGATCATGAAATTGCAATGTTTCTCGGACATCTGCGCGCCGCCTATTTGTAATCCGCGGCAACCGGCTTCGTCAATAAGCTGCCATGCTTTTTTGCCCGGTGGGTTAGCGAATGTGCTGCCAGTGGTGCGTTCGCGTATCGGTTGGGTGGCCTCACGCGCATCATTGATCTCTTTGATGCGTGCCGCAATCGCTTCGGGCTTGCCCTTTTCGCCTTTAAATACCGCACGTGTGTAGATCCAATCTTTCGGCAGGTCATTGCCGCGGTAACGGAATTTCATCTTGTCGGCCTGTATCACGAACAGGTTGCCTGCGGCATCCAGCGCTTCCGCGCGGATCAACACATCCTTCACCTCTTTGCCGTAAGCGCCCGCATTCATCGCGAGTGCACCGCCGACCGTGCCCGGGATGCCACTTAGGAACTCTAGGCCCGCCAAGCCTTCCTGCGCTGCGAAGAGTGCCACGTTCACATCGAGCGCTGCACCGCCCGCATGCACTTCATCATTCACGCGGTTCATAAAAGTGAAGCCGCGGCCCAAGCGAATCACCACGCCATTGATACCACCATCGCGCACGATGATGTTCGAGCCGACACCGAGCACCGTCACCGGTACATCTGCCGGTTTATGCTTCATGAAATGTGCGAGGTCTTCGGCATCTTCCGGGCGGAAAAGCACTTCAGCCGGGCCGCCTACCTGGAACCAGTTGATCTTCGAGAGTGCATAATTCGGTCGGTAAGGCCCACGTACCTGTGGCAGTCGCTTAATGAGCCCTTCACCGTCCATCGCTTAACTAACTTTACTCTTGCGGATACGCGCGAGTTCGGATGGCAGCGCATGCGCCCACGTGGTCACCGTACCGGCACCAAGACACACGATAAGGTCATTCGGTTTCGCGATGCGGTTGATGAGTTCCGCGAGTTTTTCAGGTGCTTCCAGATAATGGGTATCTTTCTTGGTGCGCTTCACTACTTCCGAGAGCGCCTTTCCGGTGACACCCGGGATCGGCGTTTCGCCTGCCGCATAGACTTCCGAGATCACCACTGCATCAGCATCACCAAAGCATTTGCTGAACGAATCGAACAGGTTGTTAAGGCGCGTATAGCGATGCGGCTGACAGACAGCGATCACGCGGCCTTTGCCACTTTTCTGCACATCACGAGCAGTCGCAAGTGTCGCTTTGATCTCGACCGGATGGTGGCCGTAATCATCGATGACCGTGATTTTGTCGACCACGCCCGTCTTGGTGAAGCGGCGTTTCACACCGGCGAATTTCTCGAATGCGCGGGTGATGACCTTGTCATCAAAACCAAGTTCCAAGCCAATCGCGATAGCCGCGAGCGAGTTCTGCACGTTGTGACGGCCCGGCACTGGCAGCTTCACGCCTTTCAGTTTGCGTGCTTTACCGCCTGTCGCATGTTCGGAAATCTCCACATCGAAGAGTGAGCCTGCGACGGTCGAGCGGATATTCACCGCTTTGATGTCCGCATCTTTCTTCACCGCGTAGGTCAGGATACGGCGATCCGTGATTTGTTTTGCGAGTGTCCGTACTTCCGGGTGGTCGTTGCAGAGCACGCCGAGGCCGTAGAACGGCAGGTTATCGATGAACGTGCGGAATGCCGCGCGGAGCGCATCGAAGTTGTTCCAGTAATCCAGATGTTCCGGGTCGATGTTGGTCACGACACCGATGGTGGATGGGATCTTGATGAATGTGCCATCCGATTCATCGGCCTCTACCACCAGCCATTCGCCTTTGCCGAGGTACGCGTTGGTGCCGACCGTGTTGATGATACCGCCGTTGATGACGGTGGGGTTCGTACCACCCGCTTCGAACATCATGGCGACGAGCGACGTCGTCGTCGTTTTGCCGTGCGTACCCGCGATCGCGACCGAGGCTTTGAGGCGCGTCAGTTCCGCGAGCATTTCTGCACGTTTCACGACCGGGATACGCTGCTCACGTGCGGCGATGATCTCCGGGTTGCTGTTCGGCACCGCGGTCGATTTCACCACCACTGCCGCACCGTTCACGTTCTCGGCTTTATGGCCGATATGCACTTCGATGCCCAGTTTTCTAAGACGCTGCACGTTATAGTTCTCCGTCATATCAGAGCCTTTGACCTTATAGCCGAGGTTATGCAGGATTTCCGCGATGCCGCTGATGCCGATACCGCCGATACCAATCAGGTGGATGACACCGACGCCGAGCGGCATGGTTTTCGATGGAATCGAACGACGGAAAACGGTTGCCGTTTTCTTCGCTTTCGCTTTTGCCCCGGATTTGGATTTGGTTTTACTCACGCAGCCTCCTTGTGACCGTTGCCGTTATGGCCGTTGGTGTTCGGTAAAATCATCTGTTCAACCATATCTGCCAGACGTGCAGCCGCTTCCGGCTCGCCTGCAGCACGGGATTTCTCTGCTGCTTCTTTAAGCGTTGCAGGCAGGTTCAGGAACGATTCGATGCGGGTTGAGAGTGCATCCGCCGTGAAGGCATCTTGCGGCATCACCCATCCCGCACCCGCATCTTCGAGCGTGTCAGCGTTCACTGCCTGGTGGTTATCCATCGCATGCGGATACGGCACCATGATGGCAGGACGGCCGGCCACCGTGATTTCCGCCAGTGTCGATGCACCCGAGCGTACGATGAGCAGATGCGCCTTCGCGATCCGCTCTGGCATGTCGTTGAAGAAGGTGGTGAGATACGCATCCACCCCGATATCTTTATAGGCTTTCTTCGCCTGCTCCAGATCGGCCGGGCGGCATTGTTGATCGACGCGCACACGGGCTTTTAAGGCCGGCGGGAGTTTATGGATCGCTTCCGGGATCACAGTCGAGAAAATGGTCGCACCTTGCGAACCACCGGTCACCAGGATGTTGAAGTCCGAATGTTCCGAGAGTTCCGGGTATGGTGCATCCCTGAGCGCACGGATCGCCGCACGCACGGGATTGCCCGTAAACACCACTTTCTTTTTATCCGATTCTTCGATGCCTTTTACTTCGGCGAAGGAAGTCGCGATCTTCTGCACTTTCTTGGCAAGCACGATATTCGCACGGCCGAGTAGAGAGTTCTGTTCATGGATGATGGTTTTGATGCCGAGGTGCGTCGCCGCGAACATCGTCGGGAACGAAGGATAGCCACCGAATCCCACCACCACCGCCGGCTTGATCTTGCGCAGCATACCGAGCGCCTGCATATAGCCGACACCCATATCCACCACACTACCGATCTTCTTCACCAGACTGCCCGAAGGTGTACTGGTGCGGATGGTGTAGGCTTCGAAATTACGCAGGTTCCCGCGGTAATCCTCGTAGCGTTTGTCGGTGATGAGCACGGGTTCGAAGCCCCGGATTTTCAGTTCCTGTGCAAGCGCTTCTGCTGGGAATATGTGACCACCCGTACCGCCGGAAGCGAGGACAATCGAAGGTTTTTTATCTGTCATAACTGCTAATACATTACACCAAATCTGCGACGTGTGAGTGCAAGCACCATACCCATCGCAATCGATACCGCCAGCATAGAGGAACCGCCGTAACTAATAAAGGGCAAAGTCATGCCGGTGTTGGGTAACATATTGAGTGCCACACCCATGTTCACGAGCGCCTGGAAGCCGAAGAGAATCAACAGCCCCGACGCGGAATAGATGGTGAAAAGATCCGTCTCCTGCAACAGGCGCGCAAAGCCACGCACCACCACGAACGCGAAGATCAGCACGATGATGATCGAGGCGATGATACCAAGTTCCTCCCCTGCCACTGCAAAGATGAAGTCCGTGTGCGAATCGGGGAGTACGCTTTTCACTTCACCCTCACCCGGCCCTTGCCCGAGGAACCCCCCATGTGCGAAGGCTTGCAGCGATTTGGCGCTCTGGAAGTTATCACCGGCCGTCGGGTTGATGAAAGTGTTGATACGCTGCTTGACGTGATTGAGCGTGAAATACGCACCCGTGATACCAAGGATACCACCGACACCCATGAGCACGAACCACATGATCGGAAGGCCGGATAAGAACAGCATCGCGCCCCACACGACGGTTACCACGAGCGTCATGCCGACGTCCGGTTGCAACATCAGCAGGAGTACGAACACGAGATAGACCCCGATCGAGATGCTATAGCCAGCGAAATCCTCTTTCACCTGCTTGAGGGATAAAATCCACGCCGTCGTCACCACAAAGAAGGGTTTGGCGAATTCCGAGGGCTGCAGGCTGAAACCGAGCAGGCTGATCCACTGGCGGGAACCTTTGATTTCCGAACCTACGAGTTGCACAAGCACCAGGAGCAGGAAACTCACGAGCAATCCGATCACCGAGAAGCGCCGCACCCAGGTCGTGTTCATCATCGAGACTAAGGTAAGGATAGAGGCACCGAGCACCAGAAAGGCCATCTGGCGGTTGGCAAAATAGAACGGGTCGACACCGATGCGTTCTGCCACCGCGTGGCTGGAGGCCAGAATCAGAATCGCACCAAGTGCCATCAGGATACCCACGGCCGCGAGCATGAGACGGTCCACCGTCCACCACCATTGGCCGACGAATCCGGTATTGGTGCGGTCCAGGCGTATCATGCGGATTTAGCGCCTGCGGAAGTGATGTTGCCAACGTGCGCACAGAACTGCGCGCCGCGGTCTTCATAACTCTTGAACTGGTCCCAGGATGCGCACGCGGGCGAGAGCAGCACGACCGGTTTCTTGCCTGAAGTGTCTTTGGCCGCCATGGCATTCGCCTCGGCGACCGCTTTCTCGAGCGTGCCTACTTTGGTGTATTTCACTTTGCCATCCAGCGTTTTTGCGAAGGCATCTGCCGCCTCCCCGATCAAGAATGCATGATGGATTTTCTTGAATAACGGTTCAAGCATCGTGATGCCGCCCGCCTTCTGCTGTCCACCCAGGATCCAGTATATATTGTCGTAGGCAAGCAGCGCCTTCTCGGTCGCTTCTGCATTCGTCGCTTTGGAATCGTTGATGAAGAGTACACCATTCTTCTCCGCTACGAACTGCGCGCGGTGCGGCAGCCCTACGAAACTCTGGATGGCTTTCTCGATCGTGGCTGCATCGACCCCCACGGCGAGTGCTGCCGCTGTGGCCGCTGCGATGTTCTGCGCGTTATGGTCGCCTTTCAGGTGTATGAGGTCGCCAAGCGCGATATCCTTTTTCTCGTTCGGAAGTGCGATCGACAATGTCTTGTTTCTGACAGAGATACCTTGTTTCAGGCTCTGGGCGCTCGAGACCTCTATAACCTGCTGTGCGCCTTTGGCCTTTAGGTCTTTCGCGATCGTGCGCGTATGGTCGTCATCCACCGCGATCACCGCCGTATCGCTTTTTTGCTGGCGATCGAAGATATGCATCTTCGCTTTGATATAACCCGGGATATCGCCGTGGCGATCGAGATGGTCCGGCGTGATGTTCAGGAACACCGCCACGTTGCAGCGCATTTTCGAAAGCAGGTCGAGTTGATACGATGAAAGCTCGATCACATACACACCACCCTTACCCAGCGTGCGGAGTTCCGAGGCGGCGATACCGATATTCCCGCCTACTTCGGTGTCGCGGCCTGCCGTTTTCATGATATGGCCGATCAGCGCTGTCGTGGTCGATTTCCCGTTCGTGCCGGTGATGCCGATGAAGGTCGACTGCGGACTTGCCCGGTAGAGCAGTTCCACGTCACAGATGATCGGTACCTTCGCACCCTGCGCCAGCTTCACGATCGGGTTCGGGGCGGGATGCGTGAAGGGTACACCAGGGGATAACACCAGTGCCGCTATGCTTTTCCAGTCGTAGGTCTTGGGTTCCGCCAAGGTGACTTTCTTGCCGTAATCCTGCGCGAGCAAGCTATTCCTGCCTGCTTCGCCGTCATCCCATGCGAACACGTTCGCGCCGGAATTGAGAAGCGCCTTCACGGCAGCGTTCCCTGCTTTGCCTAAACCGAATACGGCAACGTTCTTACCGCGGAACTCTTCTACGACGATCATACTAACGAAGCTTCAAGGTAGATAGACCGATGAGCGCGAAGATCACCGCCAGGATCCAGAAACGGATCACCACGGTCGGTTCGCTCCAGCCTTTTTTCTCGAAATGGTGATGGATCGGCGCCATCAGGAAGATGCGCTTCTTGTTGCGGTAGCGGTAAGAAGCGACTTGCAGGATCACCGAGAGCGCCTCCATCACGAACAGGCCGCCGATGATCGCAAGCACGATCTCATGCTTGGTGATGACGGCGATGGTGCCGATCATGCCACCGAAGGCAAGCGCACCCACGTCACCCATGAAGATACGTGCCGGCGGGGCATTGAACCAGAGGAAGCCAAGACCCGCACCCACGGTCGCCGCACACACGACTGCGAGTTCACCCGCACCCGGAACGGCGTGGATCTGCAGGTATTCGGCGAACACGGCGTTACCGACAAGATAGGAGATGAGCGCAAAGCAGCTGCACGCGATCATGATCGGGACGATGGCAAGACCGTCCAAACCATCCGTCAGGTTCACCGCGTTCGAGGCACCCGTCATCACCACCATCGCGAAGATGAAATAGAGATAGCCAAGATCGAGGAGTACTCCCTTAAAGAACGGGAATGCAAGGTGCGTCGCCTGGTTCGGCGTTGCAAGCGACGATATCCATACCGCCGCGATCGCGCTGATCACGAATTGGCCGAGCAGTTTCTTTTTGCCAGCCAAACCCTTGGTGTTGCGCTTGCTGATCTTGAGGTAATCATCCAGAAAACCGAGGAAGCCATAGCCGAAGGTCACCATCAGCACGATCCAGACATACGGGTTCGCGAGGTTAGCCCAGAGGAGGGTGGAGACCAGAATCGACGTTAAAATGATAAGCCCGCCCATGGTCGGCGTGCCTTGTTTGGTGAGTAAGTGCGAAGCGGGCCCGTCTTCGCGGATCGGCTGGCCTTTGCCCTGTTTCACCTTCAGCCACGCAATCAGGCGTGGGCCAAACAGGAAGAAGAACAGCATGGCCGTGAGCGTCGCCCCACCCGCGCGGAACGTGATGTACTTGAAGACGTTCAGCACACTGTATTGATCGGCAAGGGCGTAGAGGTAGTAGTAAAGCACGCTATTCTCCTATTTCATTTTGGCTTCGTCGGCATCCGCGATCAGTGCGTCCACCAGCTTCCAGGTACCGGTGCCGTTCGAACCTTTGATCATGACGATGTCGTTATTCTCGATCTGGCGCTCCAGGATACCGAGTAGTGCGAGCGGCTCGGTCGCATGGCGCGCTTGTTTGCCCTTCGGTAGCCCATCAAACAGATACTTCATGAAGTTGCCGGCGCAGTACACGCGGTCGATCTTGTTATCCACCACATCGCCGATCAGGCTCTTATGGAGCTTTTCGGATTCATCGCCAAGCTCCCGCATATCGCCCAGCACCGCGACCGTGCGGCCACCGGAAATCTTCTTGAGTGTGGAGAGCACTTCAAGCCCCGCGCGGATGGAAGCCGGGGAAGCGTTATAACTATCATCGATCAGCGTGAATACCTTACCACCCAGCTTCAGGTGATGCAGGCGGCCACGACCTTTTTCCGCCGTGATCTTGCCGAGTGTCTTCGTCGCTTTCTCGATATTCGCACCCGCTGCAGAAATCGCGGCAAGCACCGCAACGCTGTTCTGCGCATGGTGTGTGCCGAATGTCTTCAGCTGGTATTTCAGTTTCTCACCGCCGATATCCGCTTCCACCTTGATGCCTTGCGGCGTGATGGTGGTATCGATCAAGCGGTATTTCGCATCTTTATGGCGGCCGAATGCGCGTACATCCTTGATGCCGAGCGATGCCGCTTTCTTCTTGAGGATCGGGAAATAAGCATTGTCGCGGTTCAAGACCACCGAACCTTTTTTATCCACGCCTTCCATGATCTCGGCTTTGGCTTCGGCAATGCCCTCGACCGAATCGAAGAATTCGAGATGCACGGCTTCGACCGTCGTCACCACCGCCACATGCGGGCGGAGGATGGCGGTTAGGTGCGATAGTTCACCCGCATGGTTCATGCCGAGTTCGAACACACCGTATTTTGCTTCTTTCGGCATCCGGCAGATGGAAAGCGGCAGGCCGATATGGTTATTGAGATTCCCTTTGTTGGCGTAAGTCTCTCCCTGGTCTTCAAGCACCGCACGGATCGCCTCTTTCACACTCGTCTTGCCGACACTGCCGGTGACCGCGATCAGTTTCGCTTTGGTATTCTCACGTCGTGCCTTCGCCAGTTTCACCAGCGCCTCTAAGGCATCATCCACCACGAGCACGCTCGCGTCTTTCTTGACGCCATCGATCTTCTTCTCGGATATAGCGGCCACTGCGCCTTTGAGTAAGGCTTCTTTGACGAACTCACTGCCGTCGAAACGATCGCCTTTGATGGCGACGAAGATATCACCTTTCTCGATCGTACGGGTGTCGATGGAAACGCCGGTCGCTTTCCATGCCGTCTTGGATTTTGCATTCAGGATTTGGCTGACTTCTTCCGAAGTCCATAAAATATGTTTTGTCATGAAATTCACTATGCTGAATTATCGTAAATTCTGCAAGAGTTTAGTGGTGATCTCTACTTCATCGAACGGCAATGTTTTCTCACCGATGATCTGATACTTCTCATGCCCCTTGCCGGCGAGCAATAAAACATCCCCTTTTTGGAGCGAGCGGATGGCTTGTTTCATGGCCTCTTCCCGGCCCGCCACTTCGGTTGCTTTCGCGTCGCATGCCGCCATGATTTCCTTGCGGATGGTCGCGGCCACCTCGGTGCGCGGGTTATCATCCGTCACGATCACCTCGTCCGCGAGTCTACACGCAAGCTTGCCCATTTCCGGACGTTTGCCTTTGTCGCGATCGCCACCGCAACCGAACAATACTTTCAGTTTCCCCTTTCCTGCGACATGCGGGCGCAGGGCTTCGAGCACTTTCTCGAGCGCGTCTGGCGTGTGCGCATAATCGATATAGATGCTGGCACCACTCGGATGGTCACCGGCCTTATCCAGCCTGCCCGTCACCGGCAGCACCTTTTCCATCTGCGCGATCACACTACCTGCATCTTCACCGGCGGCAATCAACATCATCGCTGCGCACAGCAGGTTGCTCACCTGGAACGCGCCGACGAGTGGCAGGTTCACGATATGGGTTTTCGCATCATAGGTGAATTCCACACGCTGTCCGGAGGGTTGCGGCGTGATTTTCACCAGCTTCATATATTTCGCCTTGAAGCCGAAATCATAGACACGGTGGCTATGCTTCAGGCAGATCTTCTCGATCTTCTTATATTCCGGGATGTCGGCATTAATGACAGCCGCCCCCTTCTCCATCGCCACCGTGAAGAGTTTCATCTTCGCATCGAAATAGTTCGCTTCGGTGCCGTGGTAATCCAGATGGTCGCGGGTGAAGTTCGTAAACGCCCCGACTTTGTAAGGAACACCGGCAACGCGTGCCTGATCAAGCCCGTGGCTCGAGGTTTCCATCGCCACATGCGTCACACCTTCTGCAGCAAGATCATGGAGCGCTTTATGCAGGAATACATTGGGCGGCGTGGTCATCGAGCGCACCGTATCGTCGATATGCGTCGCCATACCTTTCAAGACCCCGAGCGTACCCATGCTCGCGGATTTCTTACCCATCAGGTGCCAGAGTTGGCGGCAGAAATGCACGGTCGAGGTCTTGCCGTTCGTGCCCGTCACCGCGATTATCGTTTCCGGTTCCGGCGCATAGAACTTCGCAGCCATCATCCCAAGCGCATAGCGCGGGTTTGGATGCACGAGGATAGGCACGATCGCATCCACCTTCACATCCGATTCCACCAAAATAGCCGATGCCCCGAGTGAAATAGCCTTAGGGATAAATGCCGTGCCATCGAATTTTGCGCCTTTCACGGCCACGAACACGAATCCGTTCTTCACCTCGCGGGAGTCTTCGGTAAGCCCCGTCACCGCCGGGTTGCCTATCTTATCCCCCGTACGCACCAGTCCTTCGATACCCTGTATCAAATCAGTTATCTTCAAGGACATGCTGGGTCACATCATCTTCGATTTTCTTCGCGGCCATTTGCTGCTTCGGCTCTTCCGGCACATTCACGGGTGCCACACCCAGCATCGGCGCGATACGCGCTATGATATGCGATACGGCAGGTGCTGCCGTCCAGCCACCCGTTGCGTAACCGAACGTCTCTTTGGTCGGTTTCGGCTCATCGATCATCACGAACACGACATATTTCGGGTTGTTCATCGGGAATGCGCCGACGAAGGAGGACATCCTCGCATCCGGGTTATAATGGCCGTTGATGAGTTTTTCCGCCGTACCCGTCTTGCCGCCAACGAGATAGCCCGGAACATCGGCCTTCTCGCCCGTACCTTTGGTCACAACGAGCCTGAATAATTTCTGCATGATGCGCGAGGTGGCGGGCTTGATCACCTGTTTGCCCGGGTCTTTTTCGAAGGATTCCTGCGAGCGTTTTAAGAGCGTCGGCGTATGATAGACACCACCGTTGATCATCGCCGAGATCGCGCTGACTAAGTGCAGCGGCGTCACCGCGATACCGTGGCCGAAGGCAATGGTCATCGAGTTGATCTTCCGCCAGTGCGAAGGATACATCGGCGTACCACGTTCCGGGATCTCGAGTACGGCCGGGTCGAGTAACCCGATCTTCTGCAGGAACTCCTTCTGGCGTTGCTCGCCGATATTCATCGCGATGCGCGCCGTGCCGATGTTCGAGGAATGCACGAAGATCTCTGGCACCGTCAGCCATTTGCCTTCCGGGTGGAAATCGCGGATCGTGTGTTTGGCGAATACGAGCGGCTTCGTCGCATCATAGCTATCAGAAAGCTGCGTGATGCCCTGATCAAGCGCCTGCGCGAGCGTGAAGGTTTTGAACGAGGAACCCATCTCGTAGACACCGAAGCTTGCACGGTTGAATGTCGCATCCGGTGCGATACGCGCCGGGTTGTTCGGGTCGAAATCGGGCAGGCTCACCATGCCGAGCACTTCGCCTGTATGCGCATCCATCACGAGTCCCGCACCGCCGATCGCGCGGAATTGGTGGATAGCGGAAGCGATCTCGCTCCTGAGCACATCCTGCACACGCACGTCGATCGAAAGATTCACCGGCTCGAATGAAGTACGGCCGGACAGCAGTTGTGTATCGAATTGTTTTTCCACACCGGAGAGTCCATGCCCGTCGGTACCCACCACACCCATGATGTGCGAAACCAGCTCCGCATGCGGGTAGATGCGCTTTTCCTCGCGTTTGAAATAGAGGCCAGGAAGACCGAGATTGTTCACCGCATATTGTTCTTTCGGCGGCAGTTTGCGCTTGATCCACACGAAGGTTTTGCCGGAAGAAAGTTTCTCGAGCAACTCATCGTATGGGATTGAAGGGAAGAGATCATGCAGCGAATCCGCCGCTTCTTTCGGGTCTAAAATCTCTTTCGGGTTCGCGTAGAGCGACGAGGTGATCAGGTTCGTCGATAACATCACGCCGTTGCGGTCGCGGATCTCGCCGCGCATGAGCTCCAGTCGTGCGATGCCGGGTACGGAGAGTTCGCGGTTGCCCTCGCTGCCATCCAAGCCGATATCGAACAGGCGTATCACGAGCGCGGTATAACACAGCAATACCACCACACCGACGAATATCAGGCGGTTTCTAGAGACTTCGAGCTGCAGTTTGATCGTGCCGTCTAAGGCAATATGCTTATGCCGAATCTGGGAAGGCTGAACCCCTGCCACTACCGGCCACCGTTTGCAGTGACATCACGCGGCGTGACGTAAGCGAGGCTTGCAGCCTGGGTCGCTTTTTTCGGTTGAGCGCCCGCATCGGCCACCGCCGTCGGTGCACGGAGCGTATCGAGGTTCTTCACCTGCGCATACGAGACATTCTGCATCGAGAGATGGGCTTGTGCGAGTTCTTTCAGGCGTTCCGGACGGTTTAGATATACCCATTCGGCATCCAGCACATGGATGTCTTCTTCACCTGCCAGAATCTGTTTGTTCACGCCTTCGAGCTCCGAACGCATTTCACGCACCTCATACTCCACTTGATAGACACCAAATGCGAGTGCGCCAAGTAAAAAGAAACCTGCGATCCACGTTTTCTTCATACGCGTGCTCCCTTGGTATCGGAGACCCAAGCCGGGGCTGAAGTGCGCTCAGCAGCACGCAACTTTGCGGAGCGTGAACGCACATTGGCATCCACCTCGGCATCCGTGGGTTTCAAAGCCTTTTTGGAGAGAAGTTTGAAACTCGGCTGCTGAGCGTCTTTGGATGGAATCGGCATATAGCGCGAAACACTGTCTTCTTTGCCGGAACGGTCCTGGAGGAAACCTTTCACGATTGCGTCTTCTTCGGAATGAAAGCTCACTACGACGATACGACCACCCGGAGACAGCACCTTCTCTGCTGCCACGAGTGCTTCGGAAAGTTCGGAGAGCTCATTGTTCACCCAGATGCGGAGTGCCTGGAAAGTGCGCGTCGCCGGGTCGATCTTGTCATTATAGCTGCGCACCGTGCGACGGATCAGGTCCGCGAGTTCCAGCGTACGTGTGAAAGGTTGCGTCGTACGCGCCTCGACGATCGCACGCGCGATCTTGCGGGAGAAGCGTTCGCCGCCATAACGGTAGATGATGTTCGCGAGTTCCGCTTCATCGGCGCTGTTTACCACATCCGCAGCCGATTCGCCCTGATCGCTCATGCGCATATCGAGCGGGCCGTCATGCATGAACGAGAAGCCGCGACGCGGCGTGTCGATCTGCATCGAGGAGACTCCCACGTCCAGTACCACACCATCGACTTTCTCAATGCCACGTGCAGCAAGCAAGCCCTGCATCTCGCTGAATTTTCCTGGAATGAACGTGAAGCGGGAGGTGAATTCCTCGCCCACTTTCGCCGCAAACACTTCGACATACGGATCACGGTCGATGCCGATCACCTTACATTCCGCCGCCTTCAGGATGGCTTTCGTGTAACCACCCGCGCCGAACGTACCATCGACATAGGTCTCGCCTTTTTTCGGAGAAAGATATTCAAGCACTTCTTTCAGCATCACCGAGGTATGCGCAGCGGGCGTCACATTATACGGGTTTTGCGAAACCGCGCTCACGATGGGCCTCCGGTTTTCGGACTCAGGCGGAGCACGGCGCGCTCTTGTTTTGCAAGCGTGCGTGCTTTTTCAGAATACGCGTCGAAGCGTTTGGGTTCCCAGATCTCGAAGGTGGCGCCTTTGCCGACAAACACCGCCTGTTCTTTCAAGGCAGCGACTTCGATCAGCGATTCCGGGAGGCTGATCCGCCCTTCACTGTCGAATGCGATCTGCAAGCTGCCACCCAGGATAGAAGTGGCGAATGCGTCGCGTTGTTCAGAGAAGGGGTCTAGGTTATCGATGCTTTCGCTTAAGCGTTCGATCCGCGAGATACCGCAGGCCTCGACGCAATCATGAACGAAAGAGGGGTAGGCAATAATGCCAGGGAAGCGCTCATTGACAAGGACCGTGCGGAATTGTGCCGGAACCGACACCCTGCCCTTTTTGTCAACTTTGTTGACATATGTGGATAGAAATAAACTCATGCTTCCCTTCCAGAACCCGGCCAGCCTGCAGAGCCACCCCGAGTCATTTCCGCCTTTTACCAGGCCCCGCTTTGAAGGGGGGAGAGGGGCCTGGCGAAAAGCAACCTTTCAAAACCAAGTTCGCTACCCCGAGGACCAGTCGGTTATCTAAACCTGTTTTGAACCCATGGATTCACGAGCCATCTTTGCTCGCCCAGTTTGACCACCAAATTCATTTTAGCACTCAGGCCAAATGGGTTTTCATGGGATTAAATGGGATAGTATCCCTTTGAATGACATTTGGCAAGAGGAAAATGGGATAAGACTACATTCCTCCCACCCCCGCAAAACGTGGGCAGAAACACCCCTCCTCTGCTATATCGTTCAAAAACCGTTGTTTTTTTATGGCAATCTGTCTAGAAGAAGGGCATGAAATTTTTTTCGTTCTTGGCCGCCATACCGCGCAGTTTCTTTTCCCGCGCCCTCTACCGCGAGGCAGGACGTAGCTGGAGAGGCTACGGCGCACTCTATTTATTCGGCATTATTTTCGTGCATTTGCTGGTGACCTACGGCGCATTCGAGATTGGTTTCGATGTCGATGAGATCAAGCGCCACCAACAGAAAGAAAGCAAATCGCTCTCCACCAGCCTGGACAATGTTTCCGGCTATATCGCCGATATTGCAGAGCAGTTTCCTGACCTCACCATCAAAGATGGCAAAGCGCATATCGAGAGTGATTCGGTATATGTATTAAAAGATGTCCAAAGCGGCAGCCAGGATCCCATCATCCTTATCGACACCACGGGAAACACGCAGTCTCTCAAGGGTTCCGGGGCAGTGATGCTGATTACGGATGAGCGTGTCATCGTACGCGATCAGAACGGCGACAAGGAATATTATACCTTCGCCAAAGCGCCGGACATGGTCATCAATAACGATAAAATCCTCCACTGGTTGCGCTACTTGCCTATTGCCGTGCTGCCGGGCGATTTCCTGGGTCTTTATCTCTATATTTTCACGCTATCGCTGATCTTCGGTTTATTGGGCGGTCTATTCTGCCAGATCAACAAAGTCGAAGGCATGTGCTACCGTGATTTAGTGCGGATTTCCATGGTTGCGGCCACTCCCGGCCTGATGCTCGAAGCCCTCTCGAATGCCATCGGAATCGAGTTCTTTCACCACCCGGAACTCATCTACTTCCTGATGCATGCCGCCTATGTCTACCATGGCGTGGAAAGCAACAAAACCGCGCCTTTCAGCAAGCCAACAACCTAGCGGCACAACCCTGGATTGGTTCATAATTCCTTCATATTTTGCATATATATTATGTGCATTAAAAAACGGAGGACCTTATGAGCGAAAAAACCATTGCACAAATCCTGTTTGATGAACTGGCCGCTGCCGGACGTTTGGAACGGGGTAGCGATCTCTATACGCGCATCAATGCTCATTTCGCAGGTCTTGATGACCAGTATTATGCCGCCCAAAAAGCAAACAGTACACCTCCCGCACTTTCACCGGATGATGAGAAACTGCAGCTGGCTTATATGAATGCGATGCATGCGGGACATATCGCGGAAACCGCCAAATTCATGGCCGGTCTCAAAGACGCCCCGCCGCGCCCACGCAGCACTGAAAACGAAGTATCCTAAAAACCCCAGACGGCCTGTAAGCCGGGTTCTGTCGAAGACAATCATTCATCTGGGATGGCTGTTGCCAGCCACCTCGAGCGACCTACCCGGATAGCGAGCGCGGAAAAACGCCTGTACCGAAGTACGTGCTATCCCTATTTGGTCTTGCTCCCGGCGGGGTTTTCCCTGCCATTCCTGTTACCAGAAACGCGGTGCGCTCTTACCGCACCTTTGCACCCTTACCTACAGAGTAGGCGGTCTATTTTCTGTGGCACTATCCCTGGAGTCGCCTCCGGCGGGTGTTACCCGCCACCGTTTTTCCGTGGAGCCCGGACTTTCCTCCCTCACCTAAATGAGAGCGATCATCCAGCCGTCTGGGAGGGGCAATCTACCCCAAATACACCCTTTTCGTCCAGAATATAAGAAACAGGCCATTTCCGGGCTATTTGAGGGGGGGTATCTGTAACAAATACGTCATATGGAAATGCTATTATCTAGCTATGACTTGATTGATTCCAGTGCACCGCCTGCAAACACTACGCAGGTATCTTTGTAAAGGTGCAAAAACTGTGCGGCTGTAGCCAAACAGGGAGTCAGTCTAAGATGGATGGAGGACAAGCGGTGTCTCCATAGGGTTCGGCAAAAACCCTCTCGCCATCTCCCCGAGTCTCCACCCAACTCAGACTTGGGCTTCTGGAGGAAAACATGTACCGCTGCATCCCGTTGGCGATGGTGATGGCGATGGTCTGCGCGCTGAGCAACACGAACGCGCAGGACGACGCCAAGAAGACGAAGACGGACGACAAGGTGGTCAAGCTGGCCGGCACCGACTACAAGGTGACGAAGACGGGGCTGAAGGCCGAGTTCGGTGAGTTGAACATCGACGGCAGCACCTTCAAGACCGACAGCGACGACAACACGGTGACGTTCAAGGCGGGCAAGGCGACGGAGTGCTACTGGAAGAACGTGGCGCTCCGGGCGACGATCAACGACAAGGCGATCTCCAGCTTCCAGATGACGCAGGACCGTCAGGGCTACACGCACCTGCCGGAGCTGAGTGAGGATGACGAGGTGGCGCTGAAGCTGCTGACGGCAGCGGAGGCGCGCGTGTTCAGCGTGAAGGACGCGCTGGCCGGTTCCGGGAATATCTACTGGGGCTACATTCGCATCTGTGGGATGAGTGCGAAGGACTGCGAGCAGGCCGACGTGAAGATCGACGGCAAGACGCTGACCGTGACGGTGACGCTGAGTGAGAAGTGCGTCGTGGTGACCGACCTCGGGAACAAGACCGGGGGTGGTGAGGTGATCATCGAGGTGGACGAGGGCAAGAAGACGACGCTCGAGCCGAAGTTCGGGGTAGAACAGAAGACCGTGATCCCCGCGCGACGCGAGGTGACGTTCAAGGTGACGTCCATCGGCAACCCGTGACGAATGGTACATGAGACGAGTTAATTTCCCAAGCGCGGACGCGTGAGGGACACAGGCGGCCACCCGAAAGGGTGGCCGTTTGTGTTTGTAGGTATTTTTCTTATGATGATGGCGTATATGCCGAGGCATATCTTGCCTGAATGTTCCACGTGGAACATGTTACAGAAGTCTTAATTTCCCGGTAACGAAGCTGCAACAAAATGTAATGGCTTCCGCCAAAACAAAATATCATTGCAGATCACGTTAAAGTGATCCTGTTAGATCATTGCAGATCACAGCGGTGATCCTGAGGAATTATGGCAGATCACAGCGGTGATCCTGCTTAAGAAACCTGTGCCAGCAGGTTTTTGAGTGCCGCATCGAGATGCGTGTTCCACATACCGTCGATCATCGAACCGACACCACCGAAATGGCGCTGGAACGCACGTACCACCCATTCGGTCTGGTCGTGGAAATTGCCATCCACTTTGATATCGTAGCCGTAAGACGCAAGCGCACGCTGCATCTCCATCACCGCATCGCTCTTATCGCCCTTTTTTAAAATCGGCAGGAACTTGATATCCTCCGCCACTTCCGGCCAAAGGCCAATCCCCTCGTCCGCGAGCCACTCCCAGTCGAACAGCTCACCCGGATCTTTCTTGCGCGCGGGCGCCACATCGGAGTGCGCAACCACGTTTCGTGCCGGAATCACGTGGCGTTTCAAGATGCCGTGCGAAAGCGCGATCAGCGCTTCCATCTGCTTCTCTTTGAACGGACGGTAGCCGCACGTATGGCCGGGGTTCACCATCTCGATACCGATCGAGACATCGTTCGTATTGCTGCGGTTGCGCCAGAAGCTTAAGCCTGCGTGCCAGGCGCGCTTTTCTTCCGGCACATGGCGGTAGATGGTGCCGTCTTCATCGATCGTGTAATGGGAACTCACCTGCGCGGCCGGATCGCAGAGTTTGGACATCGCCTCTTCCGCCGTCGGCATATCCGTATAGTGGATGATGAGCATATTGATGGAGGCGGGACGGTCGTTGAAATTGGGCGAAGGAC
>RGZB01000061.1 GCA_010031735.1 Pseudomonadota bacterium
TGATAGGGACGCAGAAGCGACGGCACCACTCGAAGTGCATTATAAAGACGGCGCGAAAGAATCGCGCGAACTGGCCATTGCTCCGCACGACTACGATATCCAAAAACTATCATTGCCGGAAACGATGGTGACACCTCCAAAGGATGTGCTGGCGCGTATCGACAGCGATAAAATGGCGATCCGTAAAGCAAGAGCGAAGATTTCGGAGCCTTGCAACTTCTTCGGCACATTCTCTAGACCAGCGGAAGGTATCATCAGTGGAACATACGGTAGCCAACGTATCCTGAATGGCAAACCGAAGAATCCGCACATGGGTATGGATATCGCAGGCAAGGTCGGTACGCCGGTGAAAGCGCCACTTGCTGGTACGGTAAGTCTTATCCGAGACATGTATTATACGGGCAATACGGTGCTGATCGACCACGGCTGCGGTGTTCAAACGGTGTATGCACACCTGAGCAAAGTACTGGTGAATACGGGCAGACATGTCGAACAGGGTGAACTAATCGGTCAGATCGGTAAAACCGGGCGTGCAACCGGCCCCCACCTGCATTGGGGGTTAAGCCTGGAGGGTCAGCAGCTGAACCCACAACCTTACCTGAAGTAATAAGGTATATATCCTATTAATACATATTATTAATGTATATTAACTTATATTACATTTTATAATTGATAATAGGTAAACTCTCTGCTATACATCCGTTTGAAAGAGCGCTAGATACTTCAGCCCTAATATATTTATCCACAATTACAATATCGCATCCACGAGCGTGAGCAGAGGATAACCCATGACCGACGAAGTCGTCAAAAAACTGTCCGGACAGGAAAGCATTAAAACCGCCTCCAAATTCCTGAAAGGCAATATTGCCGCGGAACTCGCAGACCTCTCCAAACCGGACGTTTCGGACGAGACCTATGAACTCATGAAGTTCCATGGCAGCTATTTCGGCTTCAACCGTGACAGTGCAACAGAGCGTAAAAAGAAGGGTCTGGATAAAGAATACGAATTCATGGTGCGCACGCGCATCCCGGGCGGCAGGCTCACTGCCGATCAATATCTCGCCATGGACGAAGTGGCCGAGAAAACCGCGAATGGCACGCTCCGCATCACCACGCGCCAGGTGTTCCAGTTCCACGTCGTGCTGAAAGAAAATGTGAAACAGAACATCGCGATGATCAACCGCGCGCTGCTCTCCACACAAAGCGGTTGCGGCGACGTGGTGCGTAACGTCACCTGCTCTCCGGCGCCCGTGAAGGACGCGAAACACGACCGTATTCGCGCGGATGTCGAGAAAGTGGCCGCGTTCGTGCGCCCGAAAACCTCGGCATACCGTGAACTATGGCTGGATGAAGCAGCGGATGAAGTGCGTCAGCGCGACACCACGGATCCGGATGCATACGAGCCGCTGTATGGCGCCACTTATATGCCGCGCAAATTCAAGATCGGCCTCATCGTGCCGGAAGATAACTCGATCGACGTATTCACGCACGATCTGGGTATCGTGCTGCTGTTCGATGGCGAAGTGTTTAAAGGCTATAATATCTTGATTGGTGGCGGCATGGGTATGAAGCATGAGGCGGCGGTGAAATGGGAAGATAAAAAAACCTATCCGCGTCTTGCTGATAACATCGCGTTCGTAGGACCGGATGACCTGATCCCCGCGGTCGAAGCGGTGGTGAAGATTCAGCGTGATTTCGGTGACCGCACCGACCGCCAGCATGCTCGTATCAAATATCTGGTCCAGGAAAATGGTATCGCCTGGATTCGGAAAACCTTTGAAGAATATTTTGCAAAAGCCGGCGGCAAAGTGGTGAAAGACCCTGCTCCGGTCATGAAATACCAAATCCCGACCCATATGGGCTGGCATGACCAGAAAGACGGGAAACTCTATCTCGGTGTGCCGGTCGCAAGCGGTCGTATCGTGGATTATGATAAGCCACACCCGAGCGGTTACAACCCGGGTAACAACGAACATTTTAAACACGCCCGCTATCGCACAGGTCTTAAGGCCGTTATCGGCAAGTATAAGATGAATCTTGTGCTGACGCCGACGGAGGAAATCATCCTCTGCGATATCGATCCCAAAGATAAAGAGGTGATCACGAACGAGCTCAAAAGCTATGGTATCCCGCTTGCCGAGGAACATACGCCGATGCAGATCCATTATATGACCTGCGTGTCACTCCCCACGTGTGCGAAGGCTCTTGCGGAGTCCGAACGTGTGCAGTTCCAGATCGCGGACAGCATCCAGTCGGTCATGGATAAGAATGGTATCGGTAACGAGAAAATCTCGGTGCGCGTCACGGGCTGCCCGAATGGCTGCGCCCGACCCTATGTCGGCGATGTCGGCATCGTCGGTCGTATGCCTGGACACTATGTGTTGTTCGTGGGCGGTGATTTCGAGGGTACACGCCTGAACCAGAAGATATTCGACAAAGTGCCGCAGGACGATATCGCGAAGGCACTCGACCCGATGTTCGCGCTGTTTGCGAAGGAACGCAAATCGGGCGAAGGCTTCGGCGATTTCTGCAACCGTTACGGCATCGCGAACCTGGCAGCTACCATAAGACCGCAGCTTAGTGCCTTCAAATGGGCAGCGGAGGCGGCATAATCCCATGTTTCCTATCATCCTGGACGTAAAGATACTAAAGATCGTGCTTGCCGGAAATGGCAAGGCGACGCTTCGTCGTCTGGAATTGCTCGATGAGGCAGGGGCCCAGCATGTGAAGGTCTTTGCTGACAGGCCGATTCCGGAACTGGCCACCCAGGCGGGCGCGCGTTTACGCAACATGCTACCAAAAGAGCAGGACTTCACGGGCATCCATCTTGCGATGCTGGCGGATTTCGATGAAAAACAAACCGCAGAACTCGCTGCGTTCGCACGCAACAAAGGTGTGCTGGTGAATGCAGAGGATAAAGCGCCGTGGTGCGATTACCATGTGCCGGCCATCATACGCCGGGGCGATTTGCTCCTGACCGTTTCGACCGGTGGCGGCAGTCCGAGGCTTGCCCGCAGGCTTCGTATATGGCTTTCCACCTTGTTTGGGGAAGAATGGGGTGATCGCCTGAAAACCATTTCTACCGCCCGGAAAAAGTGGAAAGCTGAAGGCAATGATTTTAAGCAACTTGCTGAAAAAACGGATGCACTACTCGCCGAAAAAGGCTGGCTCGATGAGCTCGAACAGGAGAGGAAGACATCATGACCGCATCCCTTTCCCGTCTCCAGACCTTCTATAGCGAACTCGACGCCGAGCCGTTGCTGCACGTGATGACGACACAGGAGTTCAAAGGCAAGATCGCGGCATTCTCGTCGTTTGGCTCTTATTCTGCGCTTTTGCTCGATATGGTATCCAAGATCGATAAGTCGATCCCGGTGCTGTTCCTGGATACGGGCAAGCATTTCAAGGAAACCCTCGAATATGTAGAGCATATCCGGAAACTATTAGGTTTTACCGATCTTCGTATCCTGAAGCCCGATCCGCAGCTGCTCAAGAACTCCGACCCGAACGGGGATCTCTGGAACACGAATGTGAACCGCTGCTGCTGGCTGCGGAAGGTGGAGCCGCTCGAGCGCGAATTGAAAGCTTCGGGCTTTGAAGCTCTCATCACCGGCCGCAGGCGCTACCAGACCGATGCGCGTGCGAGCATCGAAAGCATCGAACTCGACGAGGACCAGCGCTACCGCATCAACCCGTTTGCCCGTTGGGATAAGGCGCGCATCAAGGAAGAATTCACCAAGCGCGGCCTGCCGCAGCACCCGCTCGTGGAGAAAGGGTACCCCTCGATCGGCTGCGAACCCTGCACGAAAGCGGTGCGCCCGGGTGAGGATGAACGTTCAGGCCGCTGGGCACACACCATCGACCTGCAAGGGAAACAAAAAACCGAGTGTGGAATTCATATCCCACACAGTGTAGAAACCAACTGGACTGTTTAGACAAGAGAGTACGTTATGACAAACAAACCCACCATGGACCATCTCGATAAGCTTGAGGCACAGAGCATTTACATCTTCCGCGAAGCCTTCAATAAGATCGACGGGCTTGCGATGCTGTGGAGCTTCGGTAAGGACTCCAACGTGATGATCCATCTCGCGCGGAAGGCTTTCTTTGGTAAGGTGCCGTTCCCGCTCATCCACTGCGATACGGAACTCGAGATGGAAGAGGTCTATGCCTTCCGTGATAAATACGTCAAGGAATGGGGCATCAACCTGATTTCTGAGCTCTGCCCGCCGATCGAGGAGACCGATGCATCGCTCCCGCATGCGGCACGTGTCGCTGCGCGCAAAACGCTGGGGCTTAAGAATGTGATAGCAAAACATGGTTTCAATGCGGTGGTCGCCGGTATCCGTCGTGACGAGGAAGGTACGCGTGCAAAAGAGCGCTACTTCTCCCCACGTAACCAGGAAGGCCAATGGGATGTGAAAGACCAGCCGCCGGAATTCTGGAACCAGTTCATGACCGACTTCCCGCCGGGTACGCACGTGCGCGTACATCCGCTGCTGCATTGGACGGAGTTCGATGTCTGGAACTATATCAAGCGCGAGAAAATCGCGGTCGTGCCGCTTTATTACGCGAAGCCATACGGCAAATTCGAAGGCCGTGATTTCGGGGGCAAGATCATGCGCTTCCGTTCGCTTGGCGAGAAAGGTATCACCTGGCCACTCGAGAGCAAGGCGGCGAATATCGATGAGATCATCGAAGAACTGCGTACCACGAAGATCCCAGAACGCTCCGGTCGCCCGATGGGTGCGGATGAGGATGAATCCTCATTCGAACGGCTGCGTGCGGATGGATACATGTAAGATAAACAGATCATGACCACGAAACATATCATCATCGTACTTGGACATGCGAATGACGAAGAGGGGAACCTCTCCGAAGTCGCTAAAGAGCGCCTCGATAAAGCCTTCGAGGTATACGAGAAAATGAAGGGCTCCAAATTCATCCTGACCGGCGGATTCGGTGAGCGCTTCAACATGACCGATGCCGCACATGCGCACTATGCGCGTGATTATCTCGTCGAGAAGGGTGTCGATGATGCGGATATCCTCGAATATGCTGAGAGTTATCATACGATAGAGGATGCAAAGCTGTCGCGTCCTATCGTCGAAAAAGAAGGTGCCAAGATGGTGACAGTGGTGACCTCCGATTTCCATATCAAGCGCACCAAGGCGATTTTTGAATATTATTTCAGTGGCTTCACGCTCGCCTATGCACAGGCGAAGCGTAATGTGCCACCGGAAAAGCTGGAACAGATGATCCGCCGCGAGGATGAGAAGCTGCTGCAACTCATGGAACATGGGATCATACCCTACAAACGACAAAGAAAAGAATATGTGGGCGAAGAAGAGTAAGCAAAAAATAGCGCCGAAAGCAGATACAGTGGCCAAGCGTCTGGATGCGATCGAGGCGCAGCTCGAGCGTATCGAAAAGATGCTTTCCTCTCAACAGGAAGCGCATTCGAATTGGTTTGAAAGTGTCACGAAGAACATTTCGGTGCTATACGGAAAGTCTGTTCTCACGCGCCTCAACCTGATCGAGCTTTCGAAGGGCGAGGAAGTCACGCTTACCGATAACGAACAGAAGGAAATCAATAATTTCCTTTCCGACCGGCCAAGCCCGAACATGCTTACATTCAATAAACTTATCCGCAAGGGTAAGCGCACTAAACATTAGAGTAGCAGAGGTTTTATGAAGTCGAACACCGCAAAGAAATTAGATCTGGCAACGGCCGAGCGCGACCAGTTGAAGATCGTGATCGTTGGTCACGTCGATCATGGGAAATCGACACTTGTCGGCCGCCTGTTCCACGATACGGATTCACTGCCGCAAGGTAAATACGAGCAGGTGAAGGCTGCGTGCGAAAAACGCGGCATGCCGTTCGAATGGAGCTTCCTGACCGATGCGCTGCAATCGGAGCGGGACCAGGGCATCACGGTGGATACCACGCAGATATGGTTCAAGACCGAGAAGCGCGACTACGTTATCATCGATGCGCCGGGACACAAGGAGTTCCTGAAGAACATGATCAGCGGGGCTGCGAACTCGGAAGCAGCGCTCCTCATCATCGATGCCAAAGAAGGTGTGAAAGAGCAATCCAAACGCCATGGCTATCTGCTGCATCTGCTGGGTGTGAACCAGATCGCGGTTGCGGTGAACAAAATGGATTTGATTGGTTATGACCATAAGCGCTTCCTTGAGATCGAAGAGGAATATCGCGCGTACTTAAAAGGCATTGGCGTGACGCCGACTTTCATCATCCCGATCTCAGGACGTGAGGGCGACCACATCACCGACCGATCAAAGAACATGCCGTGGTATCAGGGCCCGACCATCGTCGAGGCTCTCGACCTCTTTAAACCGAAGCCAGTGCTAGATGAACTCCCGCTCCGCTTCCCGGTGCAGGATGTGTATAAATTCGATGAACGCCGCATCATCGTCGGCCGTATCGAAAGTGGCAGGCTGAAAGTGGGGGATACGATCCTTTTCTCACCGACCAACCGCGCAGTGAAAGTGGCCTCAATAGAGAACTGGCACAGCCCGGCGCAGACGGAAGTGAGTGCGGGTATGTCGGTCGGCATCACGCTCGAAGACCAGATTTTCGTCGAACGCGGTAATATCGCGAGCCATATCGAGAATGCGCCGATATTGACGAATGCATTCCGTGCGCGTCTGTTCTGGCTGGGTAAGAATACGCTCCGTGTCGGTAGCCGCTATACGCTCAAGATCGCGAACACCGAGATGCAGGTGGAGGTGAAGGCGGTAGAGAAAGTGATCGATACCGGTAGTCTTGCTTCGGCGGATTCCGATCAGGTCGAGCGCAATAGCGTTGCCGAGATCGTGCTGCGCACGCGTGGTGTGGCCGCCCTCGATGCCTTCGAGAACAACTCCGTCACGGGCCGTTTCGTGCTGGTGGAAAATTACCATATCGTCGGTGGTGGTATCATTGATGTTGAAGGCTTCCGCGACCAGCGTCCGGCAGGCCGTGTGAAATCCACCAACATCAGCGAAGTGGATTACACGATCCGCCCTGAACACCGTGCCGTGCAGAACGGCCACTTGGGGGGCGTCTTATGGTTCTCCGGTCTTTCCGGCTCGGGTAAATCCAGCATTGCAAAAGAACTGCAGCGTCGTCTGTTCGACAAGGGCTACCATGTGTATGTGCTGGATGGTGACAACGTGCGCCGGGGCCTTAACTCCGATCTCGGATTCACTCCGGCAGAACGGTCGGAAAACATCCGTCGTGTGGGCGAGGTGGCGGCACTATTCGCAGATTCCGGTGCAATCGTCATCACGGCGTTTATCTCGCCGTATAAGGCAGACCGCCAACGTGCACGTGTGGCTGCGGGTGATAAGTTCCACGGGGTATATATCAAAGCCGATATAAAAACCTGCGAAGCGCGTGACCCGAAAGGACTTTATAAAAAGGCGCGTAAGGGTGAGATTGCGGATTTCACGGGTATCTCTGCGCCATTCGAAGAGCCGGAGAACCCGGATCTCGTGATCGATACCGCAAAGTCTGACATCGAGCAATCGGTGCAAGCGCTCGTCGACTATATCGAGAAGAACTTGGTAGAGCCGGTGAAAGAAATGACCCTTTCATACCGTGGTTCGGAGATCTGATACGACATGGCAGAACTAAAACTTGCTCATCACCTGACATTCGGCGACCTTTATTCACGTGAAGGCGCGATAAAGCTCGATGCCCTTTTCGTAAAAGAACTGCACGCGGCGAATGTCGATCTGCATAATCGCTTTACGGCCCTTCGTGCCGATCCCTCGAAGGTGAGCGCGAAGGATCAATCCAACATCCTGATCGAAGTGGCGCCTTATCTCGAGGATTTCCTGGGCCATCTGTTCGGTATCGAAGAAGAAGTGGAAGCACTGCAGCGCCAGCATAATGTGCGTGCGGATATCTTCTTTGCAAAACGTATGTTTGTGCAGCGCCGGGCCTTACGCGCCCATTCAGCGGAAGAGGCGAATAACTTTGACGGTGCGCTCTTGGAACAAGAGCTGGTGGAAGTGATCGGTGAGCTTCTCACTGAACTTTCTTACTCGCAGCATGTCGTGAAATGGATTGATGAAAAAGGCGTCGATAAGCCAGGATTCGAAGCCAATACTGCGCTTGCAGCGAAATACGCGGCGTGGGCGTACTACACAACCGAAGGCCAGAAGAAGCACAAAGACGGTGTGCTGTTCAAAACACCGAAGAAACTCGATTTCTATAACCTTGTGCCGGTCGAAACCATTCAGGTGGATGGCATTACGGTACAGAAACTGAACGAGCATCACTTGCGTTACCGGGAAGGATTCAAGCTCACTGATTCTGGCGGAAGTTTAGAACAAGCGCTTGATGATGCGAACTATTGCATCTATTGCCACAACCAGGACAAGGATTCCTGCTCGAAAGGTATGAAGGAAAAACCGGATCCCGTGACAGGTAAAGCGCCGTTCAAGAAAACCGTGCTCGACATCCCGCAGGCAGGCTGCCCTCTTGAGGAGAAGATATCAGAGATGAACCAGCTGAAGGCACAAGGCTTCTCGCTGGGTGCTCTTGCCGTTGTCACGATCGACAACCCGATGTGCGCATACACCGGCCACCGCATCTGTAACGATTGTATGAAGTCGTGCATCTACCAGAAACAGGAACCGGTGAATATCCCGCGTAACGAAACCCGCACGCTGCAAGATGTGCTCGACCTGCCATGGGGTTTCGAGATTTACTCACTCCTCACACGTTGGAACCCGCTGAATATCGTGCGTCCGATTCCGCGTGAAGAGAGTGGTTATAAAGTGTTGGTTTCTGGTTTGGGACCTGCGGGCGTGAATCTCTCCCACCACCTGATCAACGACGGGCATACGGTGGTTGCTGTGGACGGGCTGAAGATCGAGCCACTACCGCAGGATATTTCCGGTGTCACGATCACGGGTGAGCGCGTGCCATTTAAGGCCATACGCGATATCCATGAAGATTTATTCGAAGAGCTCGATGAACGTACCCTCGCAGGGTTTGGGGGTGTTGCAGAATATGGTATCACGGTACGTTGGAACAAAAATTACCTGAAAGTGCTGCGCCTGCTCTTGGAGCGCCGCGCTACGTTTGCGATGTTCGGCGGGGTGCGTTTCGGCAGCACGCTTACGTATGATTCGGCATTCAAACTCGGCTTCGATCATATCGCACTTTGCATGGGTGCGGGTAAGCCAACCATCGTCTCGATGCCGAATGCGTTGGCACGTGGCGTACGTACGGCATCTGATTTCCTGATGGCATTGCAGCTCACGGGTGCGGCGAAAAAAGATTCCATCGCGAACCTGCAGCTGCGTCTACCCGTGGTGGTGATTGGTGGGGGGTTGACCGCGATCGATACCGCTACCGAGTCGATGGCGTACTATCCGCTGCAGGTCGAGAAATTCCTGAGCCGCTATGAAACGCTCATCAAAGAGCGCGGTGAAGAGGCGGTGAGAAAAGCTTGGTCAGATGAAGAGAAGGCCATCGCGGAGGAATTCCTCGCACATGCGAAAGCGATCCGCGCCGAGCGTGAGAAAGCGAAGAAAGAGAACCGTAATCCGAACTTCGTACCGCTTATCAATAGCTGGGGCGGCGTGAAAGTGGCGTACCGCAAGCGTTTGGTCGATGCGCCAGCCTATCGCCTGAACCACGAAGAAGTAGAGAAGGCGCTCGAGGAGGGCATCGAGTTCGTGGAGAACGTATCGCCTGCCGGTGTAAAGCTCGATGATTTCGGCCATGCACGTGCACTGCGTGTCGATGCGGCTATCACGCTTGAAGATGGCAAGATCGAAACACAGGAAAAAATTCTTCCTGCCAAGGCCATTTTCATGGCAGCAGGCACCAGCCCGAACACGGTGATCGCGCGTGAAGATAACGAACATTTCAAGATGGACGGCAAGGTCTTCGCCGCGATCGATGATCAGGGCAATCCCGTAAAGCCCGAGCCGAACACCTCTAAACCGCAAACGCCACATGTGCTGATGAGCGTGAATGCGAATGGCAAGTTCGTGAGCTTCTTCGGCGATCTGCATCCCTCCTATGTCGGCAACGTCGTGAAGGCGATGGGCAGTGCGAAGCAGGGCTATCCAATCATTTCCCGTACACTTACGAAAGCGAAGCCGGCATCGGCAGAAAACAGCAACGCATTCCTTGCGAAAGTCGCACAGGAGCTGATTGCTACGGTGCACGATGTCATCAGGCTTACGCCGAATATCATCGAGGTGGTGGTGAAAGCGCCCGCGGCGGCACGCGAATTCTCCCCTGGCCAGTTCTACCGCCTGCAGAATTTCGAAGCGAATGCCGCGGTGGTGAACGACACCAAACTGGCGATGGAAGGCCTTGCACTCACCGGTGCGTGGGTCGATAAGGAAAAGGGGTTGATGTCGACCATCGTGCTGGAGATGGGTGGTTCATCGGACCTCTGTGCGCATCTGAAAAAAGGCGAGCCGATCATCCTGATGGGCCCAACGGGTACGCCAACGCATATCCAGTCCGGTGAGCAGGTGATGCTGGTGGGTGG
>RGZB01000062.1 GCA_010031735.1 Pseudomonadota bacterium
CTGTTGAAGCGCGGTTTTCACCTCCGCATCGGTGAGGATTCGGTTGCCGGCCTCGATCTGGAGCTTCTCCAGGTCCGAAATACGCTTGTTCAGTTTGACGATAGCTTGTTTGATATGGTCTGCCGAGAGTAGGGGCAGCATGATCTGGTTTTCTTTATGCGTTTTCGTACTCATATCCCAAAAGCACCTATGCCGAGGGTTCACCGGAAGGCCAATGTAGCAGTTATCTTACTCATTTTAAATGGATTCTACGCCTAAAGCGTTAAAGAATGGTTAAATACGGACGGTTTCGTGGGATATTGGCATCGGCTACGTACCTTATTGAAAATAGGTTGCATATTCAGCCGGCTGCTATTGAACATGCCAATCCTAAAGTCCTAAATGTCTACGGACACGGGCGGGGCGGTTATATTATTGCACTTGTCCCCCGCCAGCGCGAATAACTTCTGCACCGGTTTTTTCCTCGGTCATTCCTTTAGGTCCATTATTAATGGTGCATGAAATCACAACTTTGGTAGTAGCATTCACATTCCTCACAAAATTCTTATTTGTGCCAGAACCACTTAGATACAGCGTGGATAAGAAAGTACTGGTCGCGGATTTTGCCTTCATCTGGGATTCCGTGCGCCTCAGTTATAACGCGACATACCGCACCAAGGAATTCAAAGGTCAGGACGGGAACTCGCTCTTCGGCGGTGTCAGCCTCGCCTATAACTTCTAGTTATTTCAGCTGCGGCTTACCGGGTGCAACGCCGTTCCACTCCATCGGCGCTACGACGGAAAGAGAAGTGGTCGGCGAACCTTCGATGATACGCGTGGTGCGCGCTACGTAGATAAGGCTGCCGTTATCTTGATCGTACATCCGATTGATGCTCAAGGATTTGAAGATGAGCGAGCGGCTTTCATCGAACACTTCTTCGCCTTTCTCACGTGTGTTGATCTTGCCAGTGAATACAATAGGGCCGGTCTGTGAGCAGGAGACGGAGGCAATGGATGGGTCTTCCGCAAGGCCCAGGCCGCCTTTGACGCCACCGGTTTTCGGGCGTGCGACATAGCAGGTAACACCTTTTACTTTCGGGTCATCAAACGCACTCACCACGATTTTATGGTTCGGGCCGATCAGCTTGAATGCGGTGCTGACGGCGCCGATTTCGCGCGATTCCGCATGGGTAGAGAGCGGTGCAAGGGTGATGATAGAAAGGCAAAGAGTGGCGGCAGTCTTGAGGAGATGTTTCACAGGAGTTTCCTTTTAGGTTAAGCGGCGATACGTTTATTCAGTTTGAGTGCCGCATTGCTGAGGCCGAAGAAGACAAAGCCCAGTAGGATCAAGCAGAGCGGCCAGCCGAGAGAGTCAGCGAAATGCTTTTCCGTGAAATAGGTTATGTAGGAGAATATCCCCATTATCGAGGGGAAAAGCACCAAACGGCTTTTCACGATTGTGCTGACATAGAGCATGAAAGCCGCCATGCCGAGATAGCTTATCTCGATCCACGAATCACGAACCAGGTCGAAGCCTAGCCAGAGCAATGTAACGCTGCTGACGAAATAACCGAAACCGCAGATGCTGTTATAAGGGGTGCGGTTGATGCCGTAGCTGAGTGCAAAAACGCTGCCGCCTGCAATGAACTCGATCAAATCGTTCGGTATTTTCAGTAAGCTTGCCACACTGACGAAAGCAGCAATCGCAAACGAGATACTGAAAAACAGGAGCGAAGTGAGTTTAAAGCGCGAGAAGATCAGCAGGTATTGTGCCGCGAGCACACCACAGATCAGGAATGCTGCAAGGCGCGGATCGCCGCCGCCCGGTGTGTATTCGACTACAGCGACAAAAAGCCCCGAGCACTGGAAGATAGCTGAAAGTACGACCAGAACGATACTAGTGCGCTCCTTCTTTTTCTGCGCAACGATTAGCACCGCAAGGATAAGGCAGACGATGCCGGGTCCGAGCGTGATGGTAACGCGCATAAAGGAGTTAAACAATTCCCAGAATGTTCCGACAAAAGCGCCAATGCCGGAAAGTATGAAGATACCACCAAGATAGGAGAATACGCGGGTTAGCGTGAAGACATCTTTTTTATTCGCTTCGATCTGCTGACGGCCGAGTGCGGCTTCAAGCTCGCTCAGGCTGATCTTGTGGGTTTCGACCAGCGATACGATTTCAGTGATGGCTTGCTGTTTATCCATTACTGCACTACCCAACCCAGGAGGCGAGGCTCTTCATAACTATTCGATTTCGGGTAAGGGAGCGCCACGCGCTTTCCGCCTTTGGCAAGCGTGGCGGTATAGCCACTGTAACTGCCACCTCCCACAAACATACCGCCACTATGCGTACGATAATGCGACTTGAGCTCATAACCATCCGGTGAGATACTGTCGGTATTAAGTGTTACACCTTCCAGTTCCTTGACCGGAACGCTGACCGGCTTTTGCACCTGTGCCGTCTTCATTGCATTTACGGCCTTTGAGGTATCTTCTGCCTGCTGCGCAGTCGGCGGATGTGTTGGGTCGATATTGATGTTGGTGTTTACCGGATTGTTATAGATATTCACGCCCGGCGTGGGTTCTGGCAGGTCCGGCATCGTGTAGTTGATTTCCTGCACTTGTTTGCTCGCTGCGTTGTAGCGATAGAGTTTTGGCTTGTCATTATTGCTGCCATAGTAGCCGCCTGGCATTGCCGTGATGTGGACATGCTGATCCACAACCTCAAACTGGTATTTATTATAGTTACGATCGGAGAAGATCACGTCGAATTTCGGGTCGGCGACGGTGTATTGTGGAATGATCCCGGCCAGTACGAAGACGATGACTAATACGAGGGGCAGGCTGATACCTGCGACCAAAACGATATTGTCTTTTATGAATGCGCGCATGCTTACCTCTCCACGATACACGGGAGCGTAACACAGCGGTGGGTGGAACACTAACGAAAATTATGTTACCGTCGGTTTCGATGTAACGGTCAGCCAGGCGAGGACGCATGAAGAAAACGATAGCTTTTATAGGTACAATCCTCTTAATCTTGGCGGCAGGCGTAGGTTCAGTAAAGGCGGATGAGATGAAGAAAGCGACATTTGCAGGCGGATGTTTCTGGTGCATGCAGCCGGAATTCACCAATATACCGGGTGTATCGTCCGTGGTTTCCGGCTATACCGGCGGTACGACGAAGAACCCGACTTATGAGCAGGTCTCTCACGGCAACACCGGGCATGTCGAGGCGATCGAAGTGACGTACGATCCGGCGAAGGTGAAGTATAACCAACTGCTCGAGATATTCTGGCAGAACATCGATCCGCTCGATCAATACGGGCAGTTCTGCGATAAGGGCGAGCAATACCGTGCGGGCATCTATTACCACGATGACGAGCAGAAGAAAGCGGCCGAGGCTTCAAAGGAAAAGGTGGCTGGCATGTTCAAAGAACCGATCGCGACCGTGATCAAACCCGCTTCGGAATTCTATGCGGCGGAGGATTACCACCAGGACTACAACATCAAGAACAAGACGCGTTATAAGATGTACCGCTTCGGTTGCGGGCGCGATGCGCGCCTCGACAAACTCTGGTCAGGCAAGAAACTCGCGGATTAGTGCGCGCCGGGTGCGGGTGCGTGGTGCTGTGTCGGGATATGTCCCTTATCAGCGATCGCCATCAGAATGAGCGAGAGAACGCCGAACACGAGGAAACCACAGGTCATCGGGAATACAGTGTTGTCATAAAGCTGGCCGATCAGCGCGCCGATACCCGTTGATAAGATCGAAGAAGTAGCGCCAATCACGGCAGAAGCGATGCCCGCGATATGGCCCATCGGTTCCATCGCGATCGAGTTCAGGTTGCCGAACATCAGGCCGAAGCTGAAGAACAGCACGCCTGCATAGATCAGGAACATCCAGAGTTTGATGTCATCGACCAGGAAGTGTAGCACGGCGAAGACAAACGAAGTGGTGACCACGAGAAGGGCGGAGCGGCGGCAGATGTAGCGCATACCGAGTTTCTCGACGAATTTGGAGTTTACCAGCGAGGACACGCCGAACAGCAGTGCAAGGCCGCCGAAATAGAGCGTGAAGGCAGCGCCGGTGTGGAACTGCACCTGGAATATCTGTTGCGAGGAGTTGAGGTAGCCGATGAAGCTGCCGAACACGATACCCATGCAGAGGGTGTAGCCGATCGTGGTGCGATTCTTCACCACTTCGCCGAAGCCATGGATAATGGCACGGAACTTAAACGGTATGCGATTCGGTGGCGGAAGGGTTTCTTCTAAACGGAAGAACAGCCAGGAGCCAATCGTGATGGAGTAAACGATATAGAGCAGGAAGATGTGGCGCCAGCTACCGACGAACAGGATAAGCTGGCCGAGACTGGGGGCAATCGCTGGCACCATGATGAAGATCATCATGATGAGTGACATGATACGCGCCATATCGCGGCCGCTGTATTTATCACGCACGATCGACATGGTGGAAACGTATGGGCCGGAAACACCGATACCTTGGATGAAGCGTCCGACAAGCAGCGTGGTGAAATCGTGCGCAAGGAAACAGATGCTGCTGCCGGCGAGATAGAGTCCGATACCCATGTAGAGCACCTTCTTACGCCCCAGTGCATCGGAGAGTGGACCGCAGACCATCTGGCCGAGCGTCATGCCGAGGAAGATGAAGCCGATGATATATTGCACGTGGTTGGCTTCCACGACGCCAAGGTCTTTCCCGATGATACCGATGGCAGGCAGCATCGCATCGATCGAAATCGCGATGATCGACATCAGGAATGCCATCAGAACCGTGAATTCACGGGTGCTGACGTGGCGGGAAGTAGAGGGGGAGGATTCGGTCATAGATATACTGTGTGTGATGAAGTGAGTACGCCTTATAGAAGATAGTGTGCACCTTGTCCATTCCTAAGAATAGTATTTTATATCAATGTGTTGACTGTAAACTACTTCTTAACGTTTCTAGCCTATACTTAAAGGGTCAAGATTATGAATTTCGAGGGGGAAATATGAAATTCGGGGAAATCGCGGATTACGGTACTGTTACATTCAATGGACATAAAGCGCGCGGCGAAGTTCTAGCTGAAGGCGCCGCGAAGTTGCTCGGGACTGCCGCGCCATCGAATCGCTTCGGGATCGTTGGGAATAAGGAAAGCGATGTCCAGTTGATATTTGGTGTGGGCAAGGGAGAAAGAATCACGGCGGATGATGCAGCGAAATTAGAAGCAAGTATACGCGAAAGGTTCAATGATTTGGATATACTGGTGAGTGTTGCCCAGCATCATACAAAAGATACAGAACTCCGTCGTGTCTTCCTGACTGTAGGTGCGGATTCATTCAATGAATTTGCAAATAGATTAGGTGTAGCAATGGAATATAAAGCTGCCACGCGTCAAATGGGAAATGACATGCGCGAGATGGCAAATGTGCTCTCCGGTCTTGGTGCGCTGGTTGCACCGATCCTTACACCCGATTTCGTCGAGGAGTCAAATGCGCCCTGGAAATTCCATCGAGTCATACGCAATTTTGAATTCGGTGATAAAGTTGCCGGGTTCTCTCTCGGTTATGGTTCTCAATTGGTATCGCTTGAGCCGCAGGCAAATGCCGCGGAAGCGTTTGATAGAGATTTCCTTTCCGACGACCGTGCCCCACTTGCAGTGGCAGAGGCTGCAGCAAGAGGTAAGAAGGTTGCCGCCGCGCTTGGGCTTCCGGAAGCAAGTGTAGAAGCAAAGATAGAAGATGCATTAATGGGTGCGCCGAATGGGATTACTGCCATCATCATACGAGGTGAGAAAGAGGTTGCAGCGTTTAAAGATCTTCTGACAAAACTTGGCCGCGGTCCTTCCGAAGAGCCGAAGGTCGGCGAAGTGGGAGCGGTCGGTAAAGAAACGAAGGTGACGCGCTGATGCCACGTAGTTTCTTAAGCAAGCTGGTCGACGAAAAGAACAACATCTTTTTAGTCACGGGTGACGATGATGGGCTGAATGCATGGTATTATGTGCAGACAGATCAACGTAAAGCATCGATGTTGCTTAAAGAAGCACCAGGCAAAAAAACCAAGCTTACCGACTACGGTGAGATACTCGATTCTGGCTGGGGTGCGATGCCACCACGTGCGATACAAGCGAAGTACCAGTCACAAGAATCGTAGAACTAAAACTACTTCTTCAGCATTCCAAGAAGTTCGTCTTTCAATTTCAGTCTTTTCTTTTTGGCTTCCTCGAATTGTTCATCCGTAAAAGGTTGAACACCGGATTCCATCTGATGGATGCTGTGATCGAGCGCATCGTATTTATCCGATAGCATCGCAAAATGCTTATCGCTTTTTTTCAGTGCATGGATTTTTTCCTGCATCTCAGGAAAGTCACGGAGTAGGGTGTGAGGTTTAAGGTTCATATACTTCCAATAATAACGTTACATAAGGCGGTCGTGACCCATAGTGAGGCATTATCGCATGAAATGAAATGCGTTTTTATTGCCCGTTTTAGAAAAGAATACAAAAAAACGTCACTTTTATGCACCAAAATGAACATAGGAATAAATTACCTAAAATACAGGCTAAATTATGGGTTACTCGATTATACCTAATTTACTGGAATACAATAGGTTTTAACGCTTTTTTAACTATAAGTTGTCACAATGTAGTTGTGGGTGTGTGGTACACCAAAAAATATACTTATGTAACGACAGGAGAAGGTTATGAATAAATTGATTAGAATTTCCGGGGTGGTGGTGGCCTCTGCCGCTTTGTGCCTCGGGTACGCAACTGCGAAAGCAGCAACGCAAACGGAAACGGTGAACGCAACGTTCATTACACCGCTTTCATTTTCGGGTGTGACGGCGATCAACTTTGGTCGTGTTGCACTGAACGGTACAAACGCTGAGCAATTCATCATCGACACGCAGGTACGCTGAGTGGTACGGATGCATCGCGCTACATCAGCGGTAAAACAGTGGGTCAGATGACGATCGTAGGTTCTGCTTCGCAAACCATTTCGATTAACACGAACAACTATACCGCGGACCAAGGTGTCACGCCTTCGAACGCAGTATGTAAATACAACGGTGGTACGGAACATGCATGTACGACTGCGAACTTCACGGGTGTTGCTGCTCCGGATACCGGTAAGACACTATTACTGGGTGTAGAGATCAACTCCAACGGTACGCAAACGGATAACATGACCGTTGCGCCGACCTTCGACGTAGTGGTGATTTACAATTAATCGCTAGATTTTTTTGAATAAAGAGGGGGAGCATTTTGCTCCCCTTTTTTATTTGTCGGTGACCCTCGCAATCACCAAACTAATCCATTGATTCTTTGAGCGATTCCTTCTATGAATGATGTTGACCAACTACTAATGGATATTTTATATCCATTAGCATCAATACCTAGCGCTGAAGGGGTGGCTACGTGTTACATCAGAAAGTCCCTTATTTATGGGTGACTTTGTCTATGGGTGCGCTTCTGCATCCGGTTACCGCTGCCGCTACCTGCCAGTCGGTCATTATCTCGGAAGTGCAGCGGATGGATTTCGCGACACTCGAGACTTCGTCCTCTCCTAAAGATATCACGGTCAATTACGATGGCTCAGGCTATACCGGTTCCGGTGTGGTGTTGATCGGTTCACCTTCTCGCGGGGGATACCAACTGGTCGGCGACCCTACGTGCACGGTGAGTTTGGATATCGAGAATATCTCCACCGGCTCTGCGAATGTAACGCTCGATTCGTTCAAGGGCAGCTACCAGAATCTCACGATCAATAGTTTTCCGAGTTCCGTGCTTCCCGCACCCGGTGCGGGAAGTGTCTTATATCTCGGTGCAAAAATGACCTACCAGAATGTTCCGGAAGGTCCGATTTCGCCCACGTTCGATTTGGTTGTCAATTATCAGTAAACAGGAGGAACCATGCGTATCAAAGGAATGACCTATTTTTTAGCAGCCTTGCTTTTCCTAGCCCCACACGTGCTATATGCGAAAGCGGGTGTCCTTCTGTTCCCTACACGGATCGTGGAGCCGGATAGCATCAGGAACATCGAGATCACGCTCAAGAATAGCGGCGATGCGACGGGTAAATACCGCATCGATCTCGAAGATATGGAAATGCTCGAGAGCGGGGAGATCAAACAGCTTCCCCCGAAGAACGATTACGCTTTCTCGGGCAAGCAACTGCTGCGGGTCTCGCCACGCGAAATGACGTTGAAGCCAAATGAAACGCAAAGCATCCGTCTCTTGGTGAAGCGCAATCCGAAACTGCCGGACGGGGAATACCGTTCGCACCTGAAAGTGTTGCTCGTGGACGGCGAAGTGGATGAAAAGAGCGAACACAAAGATTCCATGGATACCGAAAAGAAGGGTAGTGGCTTCAACATCAGCCTGAATGTCCGCCAAGGTGTGTCCATCCCTGTCATCATCCGCAAAGGCAAAACCGAATATGCCGTGAAGATCCTGGATGTGAAATTGAAACAGGAAAACGGTAAACCGGTGCTCGATATGCTGTTCGAACGCCAGGGTAACCGCTCGGTGTTCGGCGATATCAAAGTCACGGATAGCAGCGGTAAGGTGCTGAAATATTTTGCAGGTATCGCGATCTATCACCCGACGCCGAAGAAGAAAATCATTCTGCCGCTCGATGTAGCGGAAGGCACTAAACTTTCTGGAAAACTGCACATCACTTACACGGAGCAGGATAAGGACGGTGGTGCGCAGATGGCTGAAAAAGACCTGGAGCTCTGATGGCATGGCGTGCAATTAGATTCATTGCATTATCCGCGTTCGTAATCGGCGGCTGTTTTTTACCCCTCCCAGCACGCACGGAGGTTTATAATGGCCAGGAATACAACTTCGATAATATCCGGGGCCGGGTGTTCAATTCGCAGAACGTGGTCTCGCTCAAACTGACCTACAAAGATCAGCAGCTGGATGGCATCCGCGCCTACCAACACCTTGGCAAGTTGTTCATACCACTTGGCAAACTGGTTGATGACCTGGGCTTTAAGATCAATGTCGATGGCAGTGCCGGCATGGCGCAGGGCTGGTACCTTTCCTATAATAACATGTTCGTACTCGATGTGAACCGTAGGGAGGTCATCACCAAAGGGAAGGGTGGTACGATCCCGAAGGACCTCGTCTACATTCTCGGCAACGAGATTTATGTCGATATCTCGGTATTCAACACGCTGTTCCCGATCACCCTGCAATTCGACCAGTCGAAACTGACGCTCGCGGTGACTTCCAAACAGGATATTCCCTACCTCGATTGGATGATCGCACCGGAGAATGAGAAGACCGCTGAAGCAAAGCGCCCGCCGCCGGGTATATCGTTCGAACAGCAATCGAAAGCCGTGGACGAAACCAAGGTAAACACAACGACCACGGTAGATAATACGCCTTCCGGTAAAACAGCAGGTGCCAAATCCGCTCCACCAACCGCAGAGATTCCTGGCCCCGGTACTACCATTACTCCCGTCAAACTTTCCGATGATAATCTGCTGATCCTTAAAGTGGCGCTCGACAACCTGAAGTTCGACGACCTGCTCGAGGCCTATTCCAGCGACAACCGTACCATGATCCCGATCGAGCAACTCTTCACCCTGCTCGAATTCAACATCACCATCAATGCTGCCGAAGGTACCGCGCATGGCTGGTTCATCAAAGAGGCAAACACGTTCGATCTTGATAGCAAGAACGGTGTGGTCACGATCGCTGGTAAAAGCACGCGGTTCAATCCAGGCCTTGTACAAACGAGTGGGGGGAATATCTATGTGGATGCGCGCCTCCTATCGCAATGGTTGCCGCTTACTGCCGATATCGATACGTCGCAGATGATGCTCGTCATCACGCCGCATGAGCCATTTCCGGCGCAAGCGAGGCTCGCACGCCAGCAGAAACACGCTGATCTGGAAAAGATCAAGAATAGCCAAGCCAAGGATAATTATCCGAAAGTCGTCGCAGATTATAAGGCACTCTCGCTGCCCTACAGCGATGTCGCGCTCGGCTATAATTACGATACCAACACGCACAAGAGCCGTGTGGATTATTCCGCCAGTTCGAGCAATGACCTCGCCTATATGAACGTGCAGACCTTCATGTCCGGTAACGATGAGGAAGAGCTTACCAATTTCCGTGTGAAAGCCGAACGGAAGGATTTGGATGCGAATCTCTTAGGACCGCTCCATGCCAGCGAAGTGACGGTCGGTGATATTAATTCGAAGGCGATGCCGCTCACGGCCGCGAGTACACTTGGGCGCGGCGTTGCCATCAGCAACGTGCCGCAGGATGTGAACAGCCGCTTCGACGTGATCGACCTGATCGGAGATGCAACGCCGGACTGGCAGGTGGAGTTGTACCGAAACGATGTGCTGGTG
>RGZB01000063.1 GCA_010031735.1 Pseudomonadota bacterium
TCTGGCGTAAAGTGCAGAGGCGTCTGCAGCTAATAACGCAGGCAGATTGCTCATGCCGATAATGGTGACGCCATGTTTAACGACAATTTGATTTGCTTCGGTCAGTGGGCAATTACCAGAACCGTTGATGCCTTTGCCTGCTGCTAAATCTACTACCACTGAACCCGGTTTCATCTGTGCGACGGTTTCTGCTGAAAGCAGCATAGGTGCAGGACGCCCAGGAATGAGTGCAGTTGTAATGACGATATCGGCTTGTTTGGCACGTTCTGCCACCAAGTGCGCTTGGCGTTGCATCCAAGTAGCTGGCATGGGTCGGGCGTAGCCGCCAACACCTTGAGCAATTTCACGTTCTTCATCAGTTTCAAAGGGTACATCGATAAACTTTGCACCCAAGGATTCGATTTGTTCTTTAGCTGCAGGACGCACATCTGAAGCCTCAATCACCGCACCTAAACGTTTAGCAGTGGCGATGGCTTGCAGCCCAGCGACACCTGCGCCGAGGATCAGGATTTTCGCAGGTTTCACAGTGCCTGCGGCGGTCATCATCATCGGCACGGCTTTGCCGAATTCCGCAACAGCATCAATCACTGCTTTGTAGCCGGCGAGGTTGCTTTGCGAAGAGAGCACATCCATGTTCTGCGCGCGTGAAATCCGGGGTATCAGCTCCATGCCGAATGCATTGATCTCGTGTTTTGCGAGCGCGGCGATGCCTGTTTTATTATCGTACGGATTCAGTAAAGAGACCAGAAATCCGCCCCTTTTCATGCCATCCACCTCGACGGCGTCTTCTTCAGGCAAAAAGGGTGGTTGAACCTTCAAAACGATGTCGGCATCGGAAATGACTTCGGAAATGTCGCTGGAAATGGCGGCTCCTGCGGCTTCAAACTCTTTATCACTGATACTGGATGCTAAACCTGCGCCTTTTTCGACAGCTACAGAAAAACCGAGTGAAATGTACTTTTTTACAGTCTCGGGGGAGGCCGCAACCCGATTTTCCCCAGAAATCCGTTCTTTTACAATACCTAATTTCATTCTCATTTCCGTGGGTTAGTAGCGATTTCTCATCATTTTTAGCGTAACTCGGAGGTCAAAACAACCCCCTTTTTCAATAGTTTATTCGATAGTTCTGGAACGGTGTAAAGATTCCATCGGAATTACTTAAAATTTTATACGAATTTAAAGGTTAATGTACTGCAAAATTATGCTTGCTTTACATCGTCTTATGGATAATTATCCACAACCCCGATGGACCAGTCGGTAACATCTAATTGAAGGGAACTAAAACTATGTTAGGTAAAACAATGGCGATACTCTCGCTTTCAGTGGTTTGTGTAGGTTGTTCTACACAAAACCGTGCAGATAGCATAACGACTCAACCCACCACTACGGTTGCTAATGCTTATTACGGCAATAGTAATCAAGAAGCTCCGGTACAAAATACCGTCGCTCCGCAAGTGGAGGATTATTACCGTGCACGTCCGATGAACAGTTACCAACCGGTGGCTGCGAATACGACGATCTATAAGCCGATGGCAGCATCGACCTATAACTCGATCATGCAATACCATACGTACTAGAAGCTACTCCGCCTTTGATTATTCTTTTTTTAACGGGCGGTATTTAAGGAAATCCTCTGGCGTGCGCAATGTGTTAGTCATTTTAGGTTGGAGTAACTCGATCATATCGTGATAGAGCAGGGGATCCTTGTATCCCTCCAACAGGTAGCCTGCAAAGATTTCGACAGGCGTATTTACAAACACTTTTTCCAGCTCCGTAGTCATCTTTCTTTCCCTGAATTCCGGCAGAAGACGATAAGCCGCGCGAACTACGTATTCGCACGGCGTCTTCTCCGCCGTACAGAGTTGCATCTCGCGCGCCAGCCGCCCGGGAGTGGGGTTTTTCTGTAGATCGGTGATGAGCGCCCGCTCCCTTGAGGTGGAATCTTTGAGGATATCTCTTCTTACCCAGATTCCCATGATTTGCATGCAATTATAGGACATATACGAAGTGCTATCCGCCTGGACATAGTATTTCTCGAAGAGGGGATGGCGCATCAGCGAATTGACGTGCATGCAACTCCACCATCCATGGTTCTCGATGAAATCCGGCGCCATATAATCGAAAAAGTAGGTACTGTTGATACTATCTTTGTGTTTCGTGTGTGCCAAAAAGGGTGAGCCAAGATAAGCCAGATCTAGTATGTTGAAGCCTTTACGCCATGACATGGAGCCGATATCCGCTGTCGCGAAGGTCGGACGGATGAGGTTTTCTTGCTGTGCACGCTCTATCATCTTTTTGTAATTGGGATCGGTATTATCCGCGGGATATCCAACCCATGTTGTCCTGAAAGTGCTATGTGTATCAGCAATCCAGGCAGAGAGAAGCAGCGGCGCGAATGCCAATATTAATACCGGCTGCATCAGTTGCTGATAGAAAAGCATCATTATTGACGCGAATGCGGCAAACACAGCGAGTTGGGTAGACATACGTAGTGAACCTAGAATGCCATCAATGCCGAAGAAGAATGTGGAGATGCAGGCCATGAATGCCATGAGCGCTGTCGCCGCCGAGACAAAATAGAGCGCAGATTGTTTCTGTTTGTTGGTGCGGTCTTTTTTGTTCCATTGTTTAAGCAGCAGGAAAAAGCTGAGAGATACTGGCACGAACACGCTGTTTTGGATAAGGATGTTATTGTAGTTCTGTTTCATCTCCATCCAACTCTGCCGCCAATTAACTATACGCCACCAGACATCGATATCTTTTGCAGGTGCGGTGTTGGGTGTGAAACTACCGAAATACATATAACGCCACCAATTGAATAGCACCCACATGGCAATCACCAGAAGGGTAAAAAGACAGGAACGCAGGCTACGGTAGCGATGCAACGAGAAAAGGTTATAGAGGACGAGTAGAGGAAAGATATAATAGATGCTCTCGATACGCGAGATGGAAGCGCAGAATACGATAGCGCTATGCCACCACACGATGCGTCCACCCTCGAGGCTTTTGAAGAGTAACAACAAGGTAAGCGCAAAGAACACGTTGGTGAAGGGATTTTCCATCCCCGACCCATGCCAGAGCAGGAATTGCATGCTACCTATCAGCATAATGGCGGAGAAGGCCGCGCCGAGAAGTTTTTTATATAAATGCTCGCGTGCAAGGAATCCTACACAGATAACACCGAGAAAAAAAGTCCCGAGGAATGTCTGCAGGGCCGCAAATGTATGATAATCGATGCCGCTGATGGCATAGAGCAAGGCATAGACAAAGAATTGTAAGGGCGCGGAATAACCTTCCACGCGTTCGCCAGAAGGATTGATGCCAATGAAGCCATAATCGACCCAATTCTTTGCATGCGACATCGTGATAACGCCGTCATCACGTACTGCATAGGAATGATCAGGGATAAAGGAATAACGGCAATAAAATACGACCAGAAAGAGTATGCCGCCCAGCGCGTAGGGTAGTAATCTATGGGCAAGCCGCGGCAACGAATGTTTTTTAGTCATCCGTCCGTTGTAACTTTTTTGAAGGCTTCGCGTCTAGAAAAAACTATGCACGCTTCTTGTCGATAAACCAGAAGCGACCCTTGTTGGGCTTATCCTTGCATGCCGGATGGTACCAGTGGTGCAGTTTGCCCGGTTTATGGATCGGGCGCGTGCGATGCAGTTTGTAATCGCAATCCTTGCATTCATACAGGTAACGACGCTCGCGGCCACGCAGGAAGCGATACTGATGGCAGCGGTCGGTCGTCTTCGCACCGATCGCATCGAGCAGGTCACGCCATTCTTCGCTATGGCCATGATGACGGAATGCAGCGTAAGCAAGCACGTGTGCGATCTCGTGCAGGATGGTTTCATTGCGTTCTTGTTCGCGGCCTGGTTCCAGCAATGCAGGATTGAGATCGATCAAGCGGGCATGATAACGCGTGAGTCCTGCACAGGTCTTGAAACGACGGTTGATGACGAGGCGGTAAGACTCGAGATAATTCTCCGCACGTTCAATACGACCATCATCTTTGAGCATCTTGCGAAGACCGCGGCGCACTTGCGCGGAGAGTTTCCATTCTTTGAGCACTTCAGCGATCGGACGCGTTTCGACACGACGCTTGCGCGGCGTTTGTTGTCTGACACGGAGCATGAGGCGAGAACGTTTGAGCATTTTTCCAGTAATCATTCTGTTGTAAAATCATCCATCGCAAACACCCTTGTGTTTAACACAAAAGCTAAGGCTTGGAGCCGGTTTGGTGGGATGTGAAATGATTATATAGCAGGAAGAAATGAAAGGTTAAGCCTTTTTTGACCTTATTTTTTTAAGGGCTTCTTCCGTGGTCGGGAAATAGGAGATATGGTCCTTGGTATGGGTCGGTAGACGGTGTACTATCTTATTGATAAGCTGACCTTTTCCTGTCAGGACCGGGTGGATGCCCTGCTGTTCGATATGGAGCAGTAAAGACTCCATGGCGACGATCGCAGTCACATCAATGACCGGTACATTTTCCATATCAATAACCACAATTTTTATATGGGTATTCATGAAATGGCTGCGGTCGAGGGCCTTTTCAGCCGTTGCGAAGAAAAGTGGCCCCTGGATGCGGTAAAGCATCACGTTAGGCGGAAGTTTCGGCGGCTTCGGACCTGTACCGTACGAATCCTCGAACTTGGTCTCGGTGAGATCGGACATGTTACGCATGAAGAGCAGTGATGCAAGCACGATACCGACCAATACCCCTGCCACCATATCGATGAAGACCGTGAGGAAGATGCAAGTGAGCAGCACGATCGTATCGCGGCGCGGAGCCATCACGACGATATTGATGATCTGGCGGTAATGCGACATGTGATAGGCAACCACCATCAGCAGTGCGGCAAGCGATGCCATCGGCATGTGATTGATGAACGGTGTGAGCATCATGACATACAGCATGATGAGAAGTGCATGCATTGCGGATGCAAACGGCGTGCGGCCACCGAAGCGGTAGTTGGTGGTGGAACGTGCGATCGCGCCCGTTGCCGGTATACCGAGCGCGGGTGCGGAGGCCATGTTCGCAAAACCGATACCGATCAGTTCGGCGTTCGGATTGTGGCGCTGACCGGTCATGCCGTCCAACACCGTAGCAGAGAGTAAGGATTCAAGAGCGGCGAGTAGTGCGATCACCATCGCGGGCACCACAAGGCTGCGGATCTCGGTGAAATCCGGCCAAGCAAGGATCGTGTGTGCAAGGTCGATATTCTGGGATGTGAAGGGACCATACGGTGGAATGCCCGGAACCATCGTGCCGCCATCCAGATGGCTGAAGCGCGTGCCGAGTGTAGAGACTGCCATGCCCTTGGAGTTCAGCCAGTAGCCCACCGCCGTGCCGATAACGATGGCAACGAACGGTGCTGGTATCTTCGTCGTGATCTTGTTCCAGCTGGTAAGGACAAATAGAGTTATAAGCCCTGTCAGGCATTCTGCTACATTGATATGTGCGAAGCCGTGGATGAGCTGAATCACTTTCTCCCAATATTGTTGGTCGAATGTGGTGATACCAAGGCCAAGTAGTTCATTCAGTGACATCGTGGCGAGCACCAATGCAATACCGCCCGTGAAGCCGGTAGAGACCGGATAGGGTACAAAGGTAATCACGCGCCCCAAACGTGCCATGCCCATCAATACCAGGAATACACCGGCCATGATTTGGGAGATAAGCAATCCGCGAAGGCCATATTGCTGTACGATAGGGATGAGTATGACGATAAAAGCAGCCGTGGGGCCGGAAACCTGTAATTTCGAACCACCCAGCAGTGCCGCGACGAAGCCTGCCACCACGGCGGTGTAGATGCCGTGTTGCGGCGGGAGTCCTACGGCAACGGCAAGGGCCATGGAAAGCGGAAGCGCGACAATCGAAACCACGACGGCCGCAAAGAAATCGTGCATGAAGGTGTTGGCGTTATAGCCTTTCAGCGATTCGCGCAGCGCGAAACCGATAGGGAAGATGGGATCTTTTTTACGTCGTACCTGACTCATCCTGAACACCTGTATTTTCTAGCTGCATTTTCCTGCGCTTGCGTTAGATTGGCAAATCATTTCAATAGAAGAATGAGACTTAGGGAAAAATTTATGAAGACTGTGATGCGAATCCTTCTATCCGTGGCCTTGGCATTGGTAATCGTTGCGGTAACCGTGATGTTCTACATGGGGTCGATCCTGAAAGGACAGATCGAGAAATATGGTACGCAGATTCTGGGTACACCGGTGAAGGTAAGCTCGGTGCGCGCCGTACCGCTTTCCAAACGGCTTTCGGTCTATGGCATCGAAGTAGCGAATCCTGAAGGTTTCCATAGTCCGACAGCATTCAAACTGAAAGAAGTACATATCGAACTCCAGGATGGTGGCATCTTCAGCAAGAACATCGTCTTCAAATCCATCAACATCGTGAATCCGGAAATCACGTCGGAGCTGAGCTTCAAGGGTAGCAACGTGGTGGTGCTACGCCGTAATGTCGATCATTACGCATCGAAGGGCGGTAAGCCGAATGCAGGGAGCGAAACCAAATCCTCCGGGGACGGCAAGCGTGTGATCATCAAAAAACTCACGGTCATGGATGGTAAGGTGAATCTGGCGGGTGATATCTCGAGCACAGTCAAAGAGGTGGTGGGTGTTCCCGCAGATAAGGTGTCGACCCTCGATTTCCCCGAACTCGTGATGAAGAATATAGGTGAGAAGGAAAATGGCGTGAGCGCTTCCGAGGCTTCCTTCCTGGTGATGGATGGTGTGCTGCAGAACCTGCAGTTCGTCGACCAGAATATGATGAAAGGTGCCGCAAAAGGGATGCAGAACCAGTTGCGTATGCTGATGCAGTAGATAACCGACTGTAATATAGAATTATTGTAACTTAGCCGTTAATTAAAAATTAACCAATGACTGCTAGCATGGATAATATCGACTGAAAGGGTACTTAGCCATGCTCTCAAACTCCAGTGTACTTTTAAATAATGCATTAACATTACTTTCCGCTACGACAGCATACGGCCGGGCGTTCATCCGCGATGAACAGGTGCTGAAGGAGCTCCGCGGCGAGCGCGAAGCCACGATCACCCATGCAGATCTGCTGCCTTCGAAAGATCGTGAGACACAAAAAGAGCGTCCGGCACGGAAAGCCCAATTCAGTGCAATATTGGAACATCGCCACCCGGATGAATATAAACCGAAGCCAGGCGAGGGTAGGGCGGCCGAGAAATTCAACACCAACCGTATATGCAAATTCACGCCGGAAACCTGCGTGCATGTGTCGGCAGGTGCCATCCTTGCAGGAACACGTGTCGGCGAGGATGGTAGGGAGAAAGAAGGTCTTCCCGATAGCGTACTCATCGCATCGCTGATTTACGATACCGTGGGTCGTGAATCGATGTTATCCAAACACCCTGGTCAGCACCGCGCACTCCTTCTGGAAGACCGATTGACGGTGACGAATGAATATATCCGTACAGAGTATGGTGATGAAGTAGCGGACCATGTGGTGAGTATCCGGGATGCAGTGCATCGAATGGATACGGGCGCAGACCTTAAAGGGGTCGAACAACCGTATCTCGATGTGCTTGCTTCTATTGCTGCGGTGCGCGTCAAGGAAGCAGCGAAAGTAGTATCCACCAATCTTATCGACCGTCTCTCACCCAAGGCCCGCGAGGGTATGCTCCGCGATAACGGTCTTGAGGACGTGCCCGAGCCGGCGCGCGCGCTCATGGAAAACCAAGTGCAGAAATTGAAAGCGGTCTTGGAGGCGGGCACCGTCTCTCCAGAGATCGCAGGCCCGGTGGAAAAAGTATTGATCCCGGCAGTCGAGGGTTATCTGGATGGTTCGATCGAAAAATCCCAGCTTTGGGGCAGGCCGGATAATGGAAATGGTAAAGCCTATTCGAATTTCAATACCTCACTGCCGATCGAGTCGCATGTCAGTGCCAGCAACCTGGGTGAACTGGGTGTCATCGATATATTCAAAGCGGCGCATTTCACTTCGCGCTTCTTCCAGAGTGGTGTGCGCAAAGATGGCTCATCCATCATGTCGCACTCGCTCGATACGCATGCATTCGGTTCAGAGCCACTTCAGGATCAGCTTCGTACGATCGTGTCACTCGTTCTTATCATGCATGATCTGGTGGAAGATGGCGGCAAGGAAGTGGCCAACTTCAATTTTAGCATTCGTGATGTGGAGCGTATTTTCGGTGTGGGTGTCGCAAACCGTATCGGCGAAATGACGGACGCACGCGTAGGCCATGACAGTGCCGACGAAGTATATCGCAAGCAGACGATCGCGACACTGCTTACTGCAACCGGCAATGATTTTACCTTCGGTGAGGATTCGGATGGCCGCATCGCTGCGATGATCGAAGAGATGACCGCCATTACCGACATGACCGACAGCCAAATGGGTGATGCTGCGCTTGTGGATTTGAAGAGGTTACTTGTCAGTATTGGCTTCAACCTGACGACGGCAGGGCCGAAACTCGCAGACGTATGTGCTACCATGTTGAAGCTCCTTGAAGAGCCGCAAGAGATGGAAGGCTTCTGGCGTAACTCCGGTGCGCGCATCGGTTGGGTCACCAACAATAAAGATTATGTTGCCGAAGGACTGACCGCATGGATTTCTGCGGGTGTGATGTCGTTCCTGTCCGACGAGAATGAAGGCAAGTTCAACGAAAAGGAACCCTCTGGCCATACCAAGGGCGGCTTGCGCCCTTCACTGCTCTGTTTCCTCAGTCTGACGTATCAGTACATGGATATGTACACGCTGCAAAACCTGAATATCCTGGCGGATGAGTTCGGCCTTGAAAAAGACGATCGCGCAGAGCTGATTAAGAGATTCACCAATCCGGAGGTTACAAAGGATGACCTGACGACGTATCTGGATGATACGCTTACCGATGAACGTATCAAGCGGCAGATAACAGCAGGTAAAGTGCGAAGTCTCAATGCTTCAACCGTGTTCACGAAAGATTCTACGCCGGAAAATCCAGAGCGCAGCTACACGAACCTGATGGCACTTCGCGATCAATTGCAACTCCGCCAGAAATACCGTGAGATCTATCTGAACCTCGCTGAAACACCGGTCAATGCACCGGTCGCAGAATTGATCCGTGAACGTATGCGCGTGCCGGATTATGAGAATGACAAAACCTACACGGATGTGGATATCCATTATACCCGCCAGATGAAAATGCCGCCACGCCGTACGCCGAACGTGGAAGCAAAAACCGGTGAGGTGGCAAAAGTGATCGATCCAACCAGGGGAGTAGAAGTCAATGCCCCACAATAATGTCGAACGTATCAGAAACCAGACGGCCGCAAACCGTATCACCTACCTGCAGACGCAGGATGTCGATGGCTACTATGCCTTCTATTTCCTTGCGCTTGATAGTGGGAAGGACCGTGCTTACAAGAAAGCGGTGCGGGCAGAAGGCACGTGTAATCTCGAGGATTATTCAGAGATCATCCATTCAGGCTTCGGTCTGAAGCCCACGCAAGACGACATCCGCATCGTCGAGGAAAAGACGGGCATCGAAGTCGCTGAATTATTTCCGGAATTAGTGCAGTAAGGCGCTAGACTGGCGCGTCTCAAGGTTTGGATGGGAATATCACCACAGAACCTTTTTTCTCTTTTGCCTTCAGCATCGCTTTGTTGCTCTGCTCTTTGAGCGTTGCCGGGTCTTTGGAATGTTCCGGGAAACTTGCCGTGCCGATACTGATCGAAATGGTTTTGCCAAGATGCGGGAAGTTCTCCGCTTTCACTTCTGCGATCACGCGTGTTAAGAACAGCTGTGCTTCTTTCGACGTGGTGTTTTCTAAGATGAGCAGGAATTCATCCCCGCTGCGGTGATAGACCTTCGCACGCTCAAATGTCGCTTCCACCAGGAAGGCAGCCAGATGTTTGATCACATCGTCGGCTTTGCCGTGCCCGATGCGGGAATTGATGCTCTTGAAATTGTCGATGTCCACAAAGGCGACGGTGAACGGATGGTCGTCGCTTTTTGCCATGTCGTCGATGTCGATCTCGAACTGCTTCAGGCTCGGAAGCGAGGTAAGCTCATGCGTATGCTGCACCACTTCGGCCGAACCATCCGGATCGAGTTCGATCAAACGTTCGGAGAGGATCTTGATATGGCCACGCAGTTTGGTGATGGCATCACTGACACCGGCCTTCTGCTGATCGAAACGCTGCGCATCTTTCTCGGCAGCCGAGGAACGGCCGAAA
>RGZB01000064.1 GCA_010031735.1 Pseudomonadota bacterium
AAGAAAAACCGATCCCGATCATCGGTATCGAATGTGGTCATCACGAAACGCTTTCTGATGTCGTTCCGCGTGCGGTGGAATTTTTCAATGCCCTGCTTTTCAACCGCGGGTTCACTTCCGTCAAACCGCGTGCTTGGGATGACGATGATGGTGTCTTCTATAAATATCATGTCGAAGGGCGTTTACCGCTCAAATACTTGGTGGGTAATATTGAACTTGGCGATCGCATCTATCCGGTGAAACGCGTCGTGAATAACGAAGTGCCCCCCAGCAGCAACCGCGCAATAGTCAAAGTAGATGGTGATGCAGCGATCATGCCGCCAGCACAAATGCTGGCGCAGCCACAACTGGCAGCAGATGCCTATGCAATCTATCAGTTCCGCGAGATGGAAGATATTGTCGCCGGACAAGTGGTGATGATGGGCGTTCCTTCGGGAAATACATTCACATCGCCGGATAATCTGACATTGCTGTTCCCGACAAAATCAGCGGAAGTGTATGGTGAACAGCCGGGTATGTGGCCGGTGATCGTAGATGATATCGAACGTGCCTCGAACGCGAAGTTCGGCTACGGCATCTTCACGAAAGAACGTTTCGTGTTACCTTTCAAGAAAGATTAGCGGCCTTCGCTCCAGCCGCCGCGGGTTTTCGCGGTAATCTCTGCGGTCAGTTTCTGCCATTTCTTCTGGGCATCGACAGCATCCATTCCTGAATCGGCACTGCGTTCCTGGAAACGTTCACCGATCTCGGCGACCCTACCTTTGTAGCGCTCGTCATCACGAGAAAGGTTAGCAGACACACGCGCCTCTTCAAGGGCCGTGAGTGCGCGGATCGCGTCATCGGTTGCAACGGTACTGATGGAAGTGATGGCATCTTCTTGAGGTGCACTGGAACTCATCCCGAGCGCACGGCCTACGCGTTGAAAAAGATTATTGAATAATCCCATGGTCTCCCCCTATCCCTCTAGCAGAAAGTATAGCAAACGCACCTTAAGAATACGTTAAGGGGTATAAAATAGTAACCTATTGATTAATATTGTTTATAATAGCCCGTGGGACGCAAAACTATAGTGTTTGGCGCCACCGATCACCAAATGGTCATGCAAGCGCACCCCCATGACAGCCGCCGCTTCTTTGATTTTACGGGTCATCTCGATATCCGCCTTGCTGGGGCTCACATCCCCACTTGGGTGGTTATGCACCAAAATGAGGGCCGAGGCGGAAAGCTCAAGTGCACGTTTCACCACTTCACGCGGATAGACGGGGGTATGGTCGATGGTCCCTTCTTGCTGCAACTCATCGGCAATCAGCTGGTTCTTGGTGTCGAGGAAGAAGATGCGGAATTGTTCCGTGCGGTTGAATGCCATGCTCGCACGGCAATAATCCAGAAGCGCTTTCCACGATTGCAACACGGGTTTTTCTTCTACATCCCATTTGATGAGACGGAGCGCCGATTCCCTCACCACCGCGATCGATGCCGCTGCGGCTTCGCCCAAACCTTCACATTTGAGTAACTGTTCCGGGGGTGTCGAAAGCACGTGCGCGAGTGAACCGTATTGCTTGATCAGTTTCTTCGCGAGTGGTTTGGTGTCGCCGCGCGGATTGCCGGCATATAGCAGTACCTCAAGCAGTTCGTAATCCTGAATACCATCGGTGTTGGTCGTAAGCAACCGCTCGCGCAGGCGTTTACGGTGGCCAAGGTGATCCGGCTTCTCAGTCGTTTTCTCTTCAGGTTTCACGTGCGGTTTAGGTTCAGCGCTCATTAGGGAAACCTATCACATCAATACGGCGGATGCGACATGCCTTTCGGCGAAGCGGTGAAAATCTCGAAACCGCTGCTTGTCACCCCGATCGTATGTTCGAATTGGGCGGAGAGTGAACGATCACGTGTCGTGACGGTCCAGCCATCGTGTTTGCTAAGGAGCGTATCGGGTTTGCCGGCATTGATCATGGGCTCGATCGTGAAGAACATGCCCTCTTCAAGCACCGTACCTTCACCCGGGCGGCCATAATGCAGCACGTTCGGTTGCGTATGGAAAATCTGACCGATACCGTGTCCACAATAATCGCGCACCACGGAATAGTGATGTTTCTCGGCGAACGTCTGGATCGCATGGCCGATATCACCCAGTGTCGCACCCGGTTTCACCTGCTCGATACCAAGCATCATCGCATCGAAAGTCACCTGCGTCAGGCGCTTGGCTTTGATCGGCACCTTATCGCCCACCCAGTACATCCGGCTCGTATCGCCGTACCAGCCATCCAGGATCACCGTCACGTCGATATTGACGATATCGCCGTCCATTAGTTTGCGATCGTCCGGTATGCCGTGGCAGACCACGTGGTTGATCGAGGTGCAGATGGATTTCGGGAAGCCACGGTAATTAAGTGGTGCCGGGATTGCTTTGTTATTGATAATCATCTGATGGCAGAAGCCGTTCAGGTCGTTGGTGGTAACCCCGGGCTTCACACGCTCCGCCACGGCATCGAGCACCTCGGCTGCGAGCCTGCCTGCCTTGCGCATGGACGCAAAGTTTTCAGGCGTATGGATCGTGATGCCGGCGCGGCTCATGGCTTAAAACGTAGGGTTTGGTGGATAAGGAGGCTAACTAAGCACAAATCGTATAAAAGCGCAAGTTCTGGGCTATTTGCGTATACTATCGTTGCGTTCCCGGACGATCGTTACTATCGCGGTCGCGTGCCGGCTCATACTTGACCTTGAACCGTTCAGTGTCGCTACGCCTGTCGATCCGCAGGGCACGTGCGATGCGTTTTTCCTCGGCACCCAGGTCGCCCGCACCACTCACATCCCCTGATACACCGAGATCCGGCGGTGGTAATGTGGGCGGCAGAGGGTCCCTTACCGTGAAGAACGGATCCTTCTTGATATTTTCGATATAACTTGCAGGCGGTATTCCTATAGTACTGGAAATACGCCCCTCTATCTCTTCCAACGCCGTGGCATTCTCTACCACCAGGCTCGGTTGTGGGGTCGCCCTTACACGATCCCAAATAGTATTCAGCATATTCTCTGCCACGGTTTCCAGAATTTGTGTCAGCTGTGCGGGGAACATCCCGTCCCTTTGCGCCGCTGCATCATTCGGTATCGGACCCACGAGCGGCATGTCTTTCGAACGCAGCACATAACGGGTGTCGATCTCGCTTAGATGCTCTGGATTGCCGAGCGCTCTCCACACCTGGTGTTCGCTAAAAAACTTCAGTGCGTACGGGTCGATGAGTGGCGGATCTTTTTGGCTCATCTCGAAGAGCATACCCAGTGCATGCTCAACTGGTGCGCGATCCCTTTCGTATCGCTGCCCACCCACGAAATAGGTTTTCATATAGCTTCTCGGGCATGTAAGGGCATCAAACACGTCACATATCTTTACCAGGTCACTAGTGAAGCGTTGATTGCCTTGCCACGGGCGGTCATGGTGCTGGGCAGCGATATCTGCCAACCCCTGTGCACCACTGAACGGGAGATTGATCATCCCTTCGCCGAGCGTGGTATGTGCCCTCATCGCACGAGCATAATTATCGTCATATCTTCCGGTAAATTCGGTGACACTGAGCGCCACCTGCATCTTGCCGATGTCGTGCATACCGGCACCGAGACGTGCACGGAGCGCATCCCGGTCGGTCAACATCACATTGGCATACGGGCCTTCGTCTGTACGTCTTACCGCATCGAAAAATGCGTCACAGAGTTTCGCCACACGCTCGACATGGAGGGCGGTTTGCGGAGAGAAGCCTCGCAAGAAGTCCATCATGCGCTCTTCGATGCCTTCCAGTACACGTAACTCTAATTCTTCCTGATAAGGCACCCTATTCACTGCCGGATCATCGCCAAACGATTCAAAAACAGAACCATGCTTCAAAACGAATTCCGAAAGATGGATCAATTGATCGGGATAGGAATCATGGGGGAAAGCAAGCCTTACGGGCGGTGTCCTCGCACTTGCGATTTCGGAACGCGGTACACCTCGGTGTTTTTCTCCCGGCGGGCTATCGACTGCGATGTCATGCGCGTCGTAGAGTTGATTGGTGAATGCCATCATGAATTGTACTTCACCCAGTTCATTCTTCACCGGGAAGACACAGGACAGACATCCCCCATCCCTCTTGGCGTCACGATGGAGCAACACTTGCGTCTCACCGGTGCGGAACACCTCATCGAGCGCAGTCATGGGTACATTGAAATAACCCATCGGATCCGGTTCATACATGGTATTCAAGGCAAAATCGAAATCATCACGTCTGAAATCCTGAATGGTATATACGACGTAAGATTCTTTTCCTGGCGATGCGGAAGGGTTTGGGCGATAGATCGCCCCGCCTGATGCACCTACCATCATAGCGATGTTCGTAAAGAGTCTTTCGATTGCCTGTGCGTTTTGCATAGGGTAATTATAAACCCGCAATACTTAAAAATGTATTAACATTAAACAAATTGTTTAAAATGCAATCTAATGGATTGTAGTGTAAGTATAACCTTATGAAAAAACCCACAGAAGCAGCACTCGCCATCATCGGAAATGAGATATTATCGGGACGTACGCAAGATACGAACCTTGCTTATCTTGCAAAATTCTTAAATGAACTGGGTATACGCCTTATGGAAGTGCGTGTCGTTCCCGATGTCGAGAGCGATATCATCGATAGTGTCGCAGCCCTGAAGAAACGCTACACCTATGTCTTCACCACGGGCGGCATTGGCCCCACACATGACGATATCACCACCGCCTCCATCGCAAAAATGTTCGGGAAGCCCATTGAGGCACATCCGGATGCGCTGAGGCGTCTTGAAAAGCATTATTCCAGTGCCGGCCAACCTTTCAATGAAGCACGCCGCAAAATGGCGATCGTTCCTGTTGGTGCAACACTCATCGATAATCCTATCAGCGTGGCGCCGGGTTTTTACATCGAGAATGTTTTTGTGCTCGCAGGTGTACCGAAAATCATGCAAGCGATGCTTGATGGTCTCCGCCCGATGCTCAAAGGCGGTACGCCGATGCACTCCGTAACGGTCTCGACCTATCTCACCGAAGGTATGATTGCGTCTGAACTCGGGACGGTACAGGAAAAAAATCCTGAAGTAGAGATCGGCAGTTATCCCTTCATCCGTGACGGCAAGCTCGGCACAAGCCTCGTCATGCGGGGCTATGAAATGGAAAAAATCCATGTAGCGACGGCAGCGGTCAAGCAACTGATCGTTGCAAAAGGTGGCGCGGTTCTCTCGGAATAAGAATTCACATAGAATTTTTTCTTTCCATGCAAATTACTTGATGCTTTTTCCACTTCACTTGCTATGGTGATTTTGTGGCGCAGATAGAAGCGCCTAGAACACCGACCACAACATGTTCGAAGGGGCAAATACCATGGTAAAAATTGTTGGCACACCAGGAAACGACACGCTCACCGGAGATATCGGCACCGATACACTGGAGGGCGGTCTCGGTAATGATTCGCTGGATGGCGGCCTCGGTGATGATTCCATCATTGGTGAAGGTGGCAACGATTTCTTGATCGGCAACGACGGCAATGATTTCATCCGTGGCGGCATTGGTGCAGACACGATCTTCGGTGGCTTGGGTGCCGATACCATCAAAGGCGGAACAGGTGCGGATAATATCAGTGGTGATGCCGGTACGGATTTCATCGAGGGCAATGAAGATAACGATGTGCTGGATGGCGGCGACGGTAACGACACCATACATGGCGGCAAAGGGGATGATTCGGTGCTGGGCGGTCAAGGCTCCGATAAACTCTACGGCGAAGTGGGTTCCGATACCCTCGCAGGGGGCGGTGGCGCTGATTATATCGAAGGCGGCCTCGGTACCGATAGCATTAGCGGCGGCGATGCGGATGATACGATCCTGGCCGGTGAAGGTGCGGACACGGTAGATGGCGGCGATGGCAATGATTACATCATCGGCGGCCGTGGTACGGACAGCATCAGCGGCGGCGACGGCAATGACGTGATCAACGGCAAAGAAGATAACGACACGGTCGACGGCGGAAACGGCGACGATATCATCTTCGGCGAACTCGGCGACGACTCACTCTCCGGCGGTGCAGGTAATGATTCCATCAAAGGGCAGGCAGGCCTTGATACGCTGATCGGCGGTGCCGGCAACGACACGCTCACGGGCGGTGCCGGTATCGACATGTTCGTATTCACCAAGGCAGAGAGCGGTATCGACAACGATATCATCACCGATTTCACCCATGGTGTGGATATCATCCGTGTGCTCGGTTTCTCTTCGGCACCGGTGATTACGCAGAGTGGTGCGAACACCATCATCACACTCGATGGCGCGAAAACGATCATCCTGCTCGGTGTGGAAGCCACGACCGTCACGAGTGGTGATTTCCTCTTCGTTTAATCTTAAATGATCTTGCAGGTATCGTTGAATGCCGGACGCGGATGGCGTGGGTGGAGTTTTTCTACGACACCATAACCCAGGTTACACAGGAAATTGGATTGATACGGCGTGTCTTTGAAGAACGCTTCATCACACTTCTTCCGGTTGAATCCCGACATCGGCCCGCAATCAAGCCCCACCGCACGTGCTGCAAGTAGAAAATAGCCACCTTGTAGGGTACCATTCCGAAAAGCCGTATCTGAAATCTTCTCTGGTTTACCCGCGAACCAAGCGCGTGCATCCGTATGCGGATAATATTTTTTTAGCTGCTCATAGAATTCCATGTCGTAAGCGATGATTGCCGTCACGGGTGCTGCCATGGTCTTTTCTACGTTACCGGCATCCAGGCAGGATTTCAGTTTTTCTTTCGCCTCTTTCGACTTCACGAACACGATACGCATCGGTTGGCAGTTGGCAGAGGTGGGTGCCATACGCGCAAGGTCGTATGCTTTTTGGAGCAACGCGTCATCTACAGGTTTATCTTGCCAGTACGAATGGGTGCGAGCCTCGGTAAATAATATTTTCACCGCATTGGTATCAATCATAGCCTTCTCCTAGATTCGCTTATATTTTGCTTACAGGCAGCGCACAAAGACCGCTTGTGAATTGCCATTTAAGCTATTATCTTTCCTGCCCTATGGCCAGTATTATTCGAAACCCCGACGGTTCGCCGAGATACACCAATAAACTCAACCAATCGGCAAGCCCCTACTTATTGCAGCATGCGCATAATCCCGTGGACTGGCATCCCTGGGGTCCCGAAGCATTGGCCTTAGCCAAACGCGAGAATAAACCGATCTTCTTATCGATCGGATATTCCACATGCTACTGGTGCCACGTGATGGAACGCGAGATTTTCGCCAATCCTACGATGGCGGCGCTCATGAACCAACACTTCATCAATATAAAAGTCGATAGGGAAGAACGTCCGGATTTAGATGAAATCTATATGGCTGCGCGCCAGCTCCTCACCGGCGAGGGTGGTTGGCCGAACAATGTCTTCCTGACACCGAATCTCGAACCCTTCTTTGCCGGGGGTACGTTCTCTGCCGATGCACGCTACGGCCGCATGAGTTTTCCGGAGCTCGTGCAATCCATCACGCAAGGATGGATGCATAAGCGCGAGGATGTCTTTACCATGAGCGCGACCGTGATGGAGCGGCTGAACGAAGTGCTGACACCGAATGAAAAAGGTCGTCCACCGGCGATCGGCTACGATCGTGTCTCTTACCTTATCCAGCATTGGATACGCATGCATGATAAGCGTAACGGGGGTTTTTATTCTGCGCCCAAATTCCCGAACGAAACGAATCTGCTGTTCTTGATGGATGTTTATCGTCTGCGAAAAGACGTAGAGGTGCTGGGCGTCATCTCCCGCACGCTTGATACCATGGCAGCCGGTGGTATTTTCGATCATGTCGGCGGTGGTTTCCACCGTTACGCCGTCGATGCCGAATGGAAAGTGCCGCACTTCGAGAAGATGCTCTACAATCAGGCGCTCCTCAGTCTTGTCTATGCGGAAGCCGCCGAGCTTACCGGTAAATCCTACTACGAATATATCGCGCGCAGCACCCTCGATTTCGTACTCAATGAAATGACCTCCGCAGAAGGCGCATTCTATTCCGCATTCGATGCAGAGAATGATGCCGTCGAAGGCGCATATTATGTATGGGATGAACTCACGATCCGTAAATTACTCTCCGAAGGGGCGGCACGCATTTTCTTCGAAACGTTCGATCTAGCAGAATTACCACATTTCCCCGGCCACAAACACCCGGAAGGCAAAGTCTTGTACGCCAAGAAACCCATCGATATCGCAGCGCGTGAACGTGATCTCGCTTTCGATGAATTCCAAACACAGCTCGATAAGATCATGGGGAAGTTACTACTGGTACGCGAAGGTCGCGAGGTACCGATGCTCGATACCAAGATCATCGCCGCATGGAACGGCATGATGATTCACAGCTTTGCGCAGGTCGGCATGTTGCTTGAGGAACCACGCTATATCACCGCCGCGCAAAAGGCCGCAGAATTCATCCTGAATAAAATGACTACGCGCAACTTCACGATTGGCCGGATTTATAATACGGCGGTGCAGATCGGTGGATTCCTGGAGGATTATGCATGGGTGGTCGCAGGCCTCCTTTCCGTCTATCAAGCGACGGATAAAAAAATCTGGCTGACGC
>RGZB01000065.1 GCA_010031735.1 Pseudomonadota bacterium
ATGGAGCGGGTGAAGGGAATCGAACCCTCGTGAATGTTCATTGTTATGTTGTTGATATTATTATCTATTGATTGTTGTGTTGTTTCTCCCGAGCAGATCGTTGTGAAAGGTTGTAAATGGTTGCTAAATACACACAATGTGTAGTATAATGCTACTTATGGTATAAATTGGTGGAAATGGATAACGTAAAGCATGTCTCACCCAGTCAAGCTTTCTGATGACTTGATAGATGCGGCTCGCCGTTATGCAAGCATCAACAGCCGATCCGTGCCGAAGCAAATTGAATATTGGTCAAAAATTGGGCAAATCGCTGAAGATAATCCCGACTTGCCCTATGGACTGATACGGCAGCTTCTTCTTTCTAAGCAGCAAATGGAAGATGGTGAGCTTACGGACTATAGCTTCGGCTCTAATTAATGCGCGTCGTTGTTACTCCGCAGTTCACTAAATCTATAAAAAAGTTTCACGCAAACCAAAAAGCCGATATAGATAAGGCTGTGAAGGCTGTTCTAAAAAATCCGAGTATTGGCGTGCAGAAAGTTAGGGATCTCTCTTGGTTCAGAATCCACAAGTTTCGTATGGTCAGTCAGCTTGCCCTACTTGCATACGAAATAGATGGAACGGATAGGATTGTGCTTCATAACCTTGGCAGTCACGAAAATTTTTATCGCGACTTGAAGGCTCGTTAAGCGCCTCGGGTTTAATGGGGGCTTGACAGTTTATGCCATTTAAAATCACGCCGATTCAAAAGCATAAATTGCGCAGAATCAGGCATATTTGCAGCAATGTAACCAGCAATTATCCGGCGGAGCACATTAGAGGAAAGCTACGATAAGCGTATGAGCATCAGGCTGAAAACGCACGTCTTTGATTTGTGCAGTCTTACAGTCCTGTCCTATCATCCAACTGCAACACATCGACGATAGCGAAAAGCTGATCCATTTGTTTTAAAATGAGATTGATGTCGGCGATGAAGGTGGCGGGTTTGAAGATGGAGCCGGTAGAAAACCATTCTTTCACAGTGGGGATGGTAAAAAGTAGTTTACCATCCTTGAACGCGCATTGAATGTTACAGCGTCCCCCATTGCTGGTGGCGTATAATCACCCCAACGGCACAGAGTTTAGCGGCCCGTTCCGCTACGCTCCACGGGCCGCTGAACTCTGTCCATTAATGCCAAATACTAACTCTGAAACTGGACCAATACATGGGGGCTTGACAAGCGAACCCCCCGCTGTAGGCAACGTAATTTTCCTATCTGCTGAAGATGACGCGGCAGATACGATTAAGCCTCGCCTGATAGCGGCGGGTGCAGATACAAGCCTTTGTCATATACTGGATGCGGTAAAAACAACAACGCATGGTGGTGAATGGACTCATCGCCAAATGAAAAAGACTGGAGCAGAACTATAAATCTTTACTTTGCAGTATCTGGAGTGATATGAGTTTCAAGCACAATCGACCGCAAACGAAACTGCTGACAATCCAGTGAACCTCAAGAGGGTAGCATTTATGCGAATTGGGATTATTTCCATCCTATCCATCAGCTTATGGGTTGCACCTGTCACTGTCGCTCACGCCGAATTCGCCATGAGCGAAATGGTGATCGACTTCGCTGAGGACGCTCCTCGCCAACACGACATCGAGATCATCAGCCAAGACAAAGAGACGCAGTACATCACGACCGAAACCTTCGTGGTCGCCAATCCGTCTGCACCTGATGAATCACGGACCTCGATCGGTAATCCCCAAGAGTCTGGCTTGGTCATTACGCCCAAAAAGATGGTATTACCGCCTGGAGCGAGGAAAATGATGCGTTTCCTACTGCTGCAAGAAGTGCCGGACCAGGAAAAAATCTATCGCATCGTTGTCAAGCCGGTGATTCAGGGCGTCGAGGCCGACAAACAACAGAAAATGGCCCTCAAGATATTGGTCGGGTATGAGGCCCTCGTCATCGTTCGGCCCAAAAACTCGAAAATCGATTTGTCCGCCGAAAGAAAAGGGAACTCGCTGACCATCACCAATTCCGGCAACACCAATGCCAACCTCCAATCGGGTCTTCAATGTGACGAATTGGGCAATGATTGTCAGGAGCTTAACGTCACGAGAATCTATGCTGGACAGTCATGGACGACTAGTTTGCCTCATCTGAACGGTCCAGTGAAATATCAGGTCTGGAATGGCAAGGAAATGATCGATATGACGTTCTGAGGCAGGATTGACTTGTGCCTTCCGAGAAACGTTGATAACTGTTCATCCTGCATGGCAAGGCAAACGAGATTACCATTATCGACCTTTCAAACGATCATCGCGGACCCGAATTTTCACCTGGCGTCCATCCTCAAGACTATGCTTACGGCTATGGGTTTCGTGCATGTTCAGATCGTGAAGACGGAAAGCGAAGCCTTTCGCTGCATCAGTCAAATCAGCTATGACTTCCTGTTGACCGAACTCACGTTCCATGAAGGCAGCGGCTTAAGCCTCGTCGAAAGAATCCGCCAAACCCCGGAATGTCCGAATCCGACATTGCCCGTGATCGCCGTTTCGGGAAGAGCGGAACTTTTGGACGTCACGGCGGCGCGTGACGTCGGTATCAACGAGTTCGTCGTCAAACCCTTCACGATTCAGACGATTTTCAATCGATTGGTCCGAATCTTCGAGTTTCCTCGCAACTTCCTCGTATCCGAAAGTTACATAGGTCCCGAACGAAGATTCCGAGACATGAACTGGAACGGCAAAGACCGGCGACAAACCAAACCTTTGAAGCAACCCATGGCTCTGGCGACTACGCGAGATTGGTACGACACACGCGTGCCGCGATTGTTCGTGAACGATTACGGTCTCAAGAAAAAACTCGGTGGATTCAAATCCCTTGGAGACATCATCACTCCGGAAATCCTAAAGTCCGCTCAATTGACCGTCTCCAGGCTCAGCGACAGTTCCCTCGATTGGGTATCCCGAAGTATCGAAAATCTGCAATCCACGTTTTCGAAGCTAACGGCGAACCCAGCTGATCAGGAAATGCTCACGAATCTGATTCAAATCACCTACGAGATCGAAGGAATCGCCGGGACGATGGCGTTTCGCAACGCTGCGAGTATCGCTCGATTGATGAGAATCTTCTTTCAGGAACACTACAGCGCCGATAACGAACTTCATCAGGTCATCGCCGAGAAGTATTGGGATGTTCTGCTGGTCACCTTCAGGCAGCTTCTCAAAGGGAATGAGGTCCCTGGATTCGATGACATCCTTCGTGAGTTGAACAACCTCGCATTGCGTGTTTCTTGATCTACTGAGAGAACCGATGACCTTCTCGATCGAGAGCCGAAGACGACTTTTGTCGTGATTAACTCGATCTGGTGAAATGCGAGTCTAAGACGCTTCACCATTAATCCGAGTGCAAATGCCCCCTGATATGGAATGTGTTCGAGCCATTTCTACCTAAAATCACTAGCTTTCGAATACTCCAACCAGATCGACCCCGGCTAGGAATAGTTGAAGCTTCGATTCGATATACCAGGGGATGACGAGCGGTGGACTGACTCCAAAAGATCCCTTGAATTAGTAAATATCGTTGCGTTTCAAAAGACTGCTTCATTCGCGTTGCGTAAAGAGGCCCCTCCAATCGTTAACGGCAAGCGATTTAATTTAACTTTCTCTTAACTACTTAGTTAATTCCTGCTAAGATTGATTTGTATTTTAACGAAAGTCGCCGAAATGGTCGCCCCGTGATTTTAGGCATCAATCTTCAGAGTCGGGCATGCTACACTTCGATCGTATTCGCATCGATCGCTCTCGCTGCGTTAGAATTGACCGCAATGGCATGGCTCGCTCCCGCTCAAGCGGCCGTGAACGGTAATACGGGGGCATCGTCGTCCGGAAACGTGCGTATCGACGTTCGTAAACAATCATCGGTTCAAGCCGTAGTCCCGTCCGATATGGTGATTCAGTCTTGGGGCACGGACGAATCCTCAATAGTCTGGGTCGGTGACGTTTACATCAATTCCGTTAGGGCCAGTGGCTACGAGGTCACTGCAACCGGGGGAGGCGACCACGGAGAATTCGTTTTGTCCGGTGGCGAATCCCAAATCCCTATCGATGTCGCTTGGAGCGCTTCGAAGGCTTCTTTGAAGGATCAAAGAGTCGTGCCCTTGGCACCTGGGGTGCCCAGTTCGATCGAGTCGAAGCCAAGATCGGATCGGTCAACCGGAAGTTGCCGAACCGAACGGCTCTGTAACCCTGCCCAATTGATCGTTCGCATTCCGAAATCGACTTCGCCAGACATGAAGTCGGTTCCCCTCTCTCAGAGCTTGACCCTCGTCATCGCGATGAATTGAGACAATTCCCTGGAGTACGTCACTGTGGTTCCGGCAGGATCGAATCGGCATTGTCTGTGCCAGAGTCCTCCAGCGAAGGCATCGTGAGGACCTGTTGTTTCTTCGGCATTTTTTGCTTTTTCCCGATCGCTCGCGACGCCTGGCTGACCACAATGCAATCCCGGCCGTAATTCTTGACGATCCGGCAAAACGCCGCTGTCTCGGCGTCAGAGCCGAACCCGACGATCCGAAGTCGATAGAACCGGCCCGAACCCGGCAGATCGGCGATTTCTACGCGGGGCTCGATCTCTTGGAAAATGGGCGATAGCTTCTCGAATTCGGACCAACTTTCAAGGGCTTGCGATTCGGATCGAAACGCCCCTAATTGGACCGCTTTCGTGCCGCCGGATGGTACGGCCAAATCCTCGCTTGGCTCTCCGGTCGAGGATTCCGGATGGGTCTGGGACGGCTCCTCTTCGGATTCTGATAGCGATTCGAGCGGATTTTCCGGCGTTTCGATAGCCTCGTCCTCAAGAACATCGGATTCTGTCGCTGAATCCTCATTCGTTTCGGCTTCAGCGATCGGGATCGAATGGCAGATGAGGGGTTCGCTATACATGATCACGTTGTTGACTTCTTTGGCTTCCGGTAGCTCAACTCGACAACGGAAGGCGGGTCGAAGTGGTGGAGTCGGCTTTTGCTCCGCTGAAACGTCCACCTGTGCAGTCGTCGAGGCGACCTCACCTGCTGTCATAGTTCCCGTGCTGACTTCGAGACCCTTGATCGATTCGGCGGCCACGGCTTGCGACTGAGGAGGCTCAACCGGAGGCCCAGGCGGGTTAACGTCCTCGGCATCTCCGAAGAGCTGCAGGATGAGCTCCCGCTTTTCCGGATCCGTCAACGTGGCCGTCGAATTGCGAGTCGGAGGCATCACGGTGAACATGTCCGAATCCCCGTTCGTAAATTTCGAATGTTTTTTCCCGGCGAAATGCTCTTGGGCAGCTCGGAAAAGCGTGATCTTTTCGACCTCCTTGAGTTCCGTCTGAAACAAACCGTCTTCATCCGTCATCACGAGGTTGCCGGATTCCTCAATTTTTGCGTTCGCTACCGGTTCCCCGTCTTCCGTGACGACACGACCCAGAACCACATGGATCGAGGACATCTCCCATTCCAGAGGCATCACATTGCCCGGATACAGCGTGATTTGCTTGACGGTGCCGTCGTAATCGATCGGAGAACTTTCCACGGGAGTGATGGATATCTTGTATGTCTGGTAAGGGGCCAAAAACAAAGCCGTCGATTCTCCTGTCAGGAATTGGCTCCTCTCGGAGCCGTCCACGACCACTTTCATGGGGGTCGGAGGAACGTCACCGCCGGTTTTGATGACCACGCCGCTGGATTGTTGCTGCGATCCGTTCCAGGCGATATCGTTCAGCGTGTGAGCGATGCCGAATCCCAGATTGCCGGAGTAAATCGTCCTTTTGACCTGATTCGTGCGAGTCTGCGATCCGAGGATCTTGATGTTCCCCAGATTGCCACGATGATCCAAGTCAGCGAGATAATTGTCGGAGGTTTCGTCTTGTCGGAACTCCGCACCGGCGATCGTCAACCTGCCGGGGGTGGAGTCGTCATTCCAAGTCAATCGTGAGTTTCGCGTCAAATTCGTCGATCCACCGCCAGACACCGACGGTGAGCTACGCCTCGCCAAGGCCTCGCCGCTGAGCCCCCAGGCTCCGATGCGTTTGGTGTATCGAATCATCACGTTCTGGACGCGGCCACTGTTCGATTGACTTGCGTCAATGCCGAACGAGAGATTGCTCTCGCCGTCCCGCCAGACATCCCATCTCAACGATGGACCGTAAGAAAGTCGATTCTGGCCTGATCCGACCTGATTGTAGTCCAGAAGGAAATTGACGTTCGCCAAATCGCTGATCTGATAACCCGCGTTCGCCGTGATTTGCCTGGTATCGGCCTTGATCGGGATCAGTTCGTCACTGCCCTGGTACGTTTCGCCCGCGAAGATCGCACGCACGTTCGCCCCGAACGCGAACTTTTTTTCCAAGGCGAAGCCCTGGTATGTTCCGCCGATTCCGAAATCCTTGCCGGAACTGAGCAAAAGGCTCGCCCGGATCTGATGATCCGGCGGCAGCAGCAGAAAACTACCGGCCTCGGCGTAGACGCGGTCTTTGATCACGAGGCTGTCCAGTGCCACTCCTGTGGATTCGCCGTATCGCGACAGAACCCCGAAACTCGAGATCAACCCGCTACCGGCGTCAGGCAAGAAGCCCGACTGAGTCGTGTCGCGTACCGTTCCCAATTGGCCGAAGTAAATCGGCTGGTCAGCCGGAGGAATCTGGAAGTTCTTGGAGAAAAAGCGTTTTTCTTCCGTTTGCTGGCCGTCCGTGTCCACGATACGGATCGTCACTTCGTACGCACCGTCAGGCAAGATATCGGTATTCAGGACCTGATTGCCAGCTTCATAGAAGTCCGTCGAATAAATCATGTTATTGAAAATCAACGAAACATACGATCGTTGAGGCAAGAAGACCGACAACCTGCTTCCTGTCGTGTTCCGGTAGGCCAAGTTCGTATCGAGGCTCGTACCCACCGAAATTCCCGTCATCGGTGTCTGTGCCAACATCTGGAGCGGACGGCTGTCGAAAAATCCGAGTTTGCTCTCCAGCCCCCAGCGGTCCATGCTCGCGGATAGATTCTGGAATCGACTTTGTTCCGACGCTGTGATTCCGGTAAAGTTCAATCGCGTGTCTCCCGATGCGAGGGTCGAATTGCTCATGAGGGAATAATTATTCGGTTCGCCTGGGGAACCGATCAGGCCCCCTGTGATCGAATGCACCCCCGAAACGATGTCCGGTGCCGGTGGCAAGACTTTCTCGGTATGCGTGTCCTGTTCCGACAAATACGTGGGATTCACGAAAAGCTCGGCTTGGAATCGCTCCTGATCGAAAATGACAGCCGCGATATCCGGACTTAATTGCCCACAGTCTGGTTTCGGGATCGGCCCGCAAATGCGGTCGGCATGCGTAGGTAGATCCCCTGTGAGAGCTTGGGTCACCAATTCGCTCGATCGCGGGTCCAACGCTGGCAATTTGCTGACGATCTCCTCGGGGTTCGAAAACAAGATCGAACCAGGCGTGAAAACCGCCCGGAACACTCCGATCTTCAAGCCGCCGAAATGGAGATCGACCGTCGTATCCAAGGGCCCTTCCAGCTCCTCAAAACCTTCCGGTGCTCCGGCCTTGACGTTGACCTTCGATTTCGCCGGTTCGGTGTTGCCGTTCGTCAATATCTCCGGATTCGGTGCGAACAATTCGACTGGTGTGGCGGTTGTCCCGGTGGAGGTAGGCGAAGCCGACAATCCGGAAACAGCGGTCGCGGTGTAGGTCGCTGAAGAATCCGAGATGGTCGGATCGACGCGCAGACGCGTCGGAGCGGTCGGAAGCACCTCCTGGGCTAGCGATGAATGGTTCCCCCACCCGAAGATGCAGAGAATCCAGAGGATGCACAACAGTCGAGATACGTTCCGCAAGGCGATCCTCAATGAACGAAAGGTGAATGAGAGAGGAGGACATTAACCGAACGAAAAGAAATTCAGTTACGCCGATGTGTCAACCGATATCGATCGCGATTCGTCCGATGAAGCGATTCGGGTCTTTCACTCTGGGGTCAATACGAGGACCAGGGCACCCGAGTAAACGCCATCGTATGCCGCATCCAGTGCCGTGCGTGAGATCACGATGCGCAGTCTTGACGTCGGTCGGCTATACCCCTGGCAGTCGGAGCTGTCCTGAGGCGGATCCGTATTGACGAAGGATTTGTCACGAGCCAGTAACTTCACGTCATGAAGCAGCGGTGCGGCTCGGCCGCCCGCCGGATTGCCGGCCCCGCCATCATTCCAGGTCGCCGTATAAGGAATTTTGTGGAATCCGCTCCGCAATTCCAGGCCAGGTCCGTCTCCGATGGCCTTGATCGCGTACCTGCGGTTGATGTCCGTCACGTTCTGCCGATAGACGCAGACGAACAAATCGTGAACGATGTCGGAATCGCCGGTCACCCAATTCGGCACCGACACGTCGACCAAATTCGAGATCTTGACGAGTTGGGCGTTTGCATAGGGCTGGTCGAATGCACCTGATGAGACCGAACCGAATGCCACGACGAATCGAAAGATCGATGACCAGAAGTGCCTGTATCGCTGAAAAAAAAGGACTAGCATGAATTCATGCTA
>RGZB01000066.1 GCA_010031735.1 Pseudomonadota bacterium
GGCACGTGTGCCCCGACCGTAGACGGTGAATTCAATTCACCATGCATCTGTAAAGCGGGCCCTTGCAGCGGTAGTTACACCGGCGGTGGCATCAATGCGGGTTGCACAGGTGCATGCTCAACCGGCGGCACGTGTGCCCCGACCGTAGACGGTGAATTCAATTCACCATGCATCTGCAAAGGTAGTAGCGGCTCAGGTACGGGCGGAAATACGGCCACCGGCGGTGGTAGCTGCTCTGCGTGTGACTATGCTAAAACGATCATGACAAGTACGGGCGGCAATATGTTTGGGGCGTGTTCGGCGTGTATGTGTTCGAACGGTATGCCAATCTCAGGCAAATTATTTAATTCTGCGACGGCAACATGCACCAGCGTGACAGCAGAGTAGGCAGTTCACGCCTTTATCGGCTTCTTGTTTCTGTCCAATCGAAAGCCTACGCCACACGTGCTTTTACCCTTACCGAGATCGCTATCGTATTCACCATCTTGGCGGTGGTTGCTATGGGGCTTATTACCGTCACAAAACTGAAGCGCTCGGCATAAGGGCAGGCGCTCATCACCGAATACACAAACTTCATTGATGCCACCGTTACGTCAACAGGCGGTGTTCAAGCCACCTGTGTGGATGCGGCGAGCACACTGTACTAAGTTATTAGATTGAGGTTTATTCTTTTTTCAAACAGGCATCCGGATTGTCCAAGCACTCCGTGCTGCCACCGTGCTTGGATTTATAGATATCCTGCACATTCTTCGCCATGGCACTCTGGCATTCATTATACTTTTTGCCGATCTCGAAATCGCCAACCACGTTCTCGAATTTCACCGGTTTGTCGGGATTCTCAAGCGTAGAATAAGTGAGGGTGAAGCCGCTGTAGAGTAAGGCTTGGATCATCTCCGAACGCCATGCTTTCAAGCGGGGCTGGTCGTAGACCGGTTCTTGCTTCTGCTGATCCCACGAGAAGGTGAGGGGAAGTTTTTCGCCGCCATCGAAGCCTGCGGGCTGCAGGATACCGCCTTTGAGCGGAACATTACTGTATTCGCCAAATTCATCCACCTGCCCGACACCGAAATCGAATTGCAGACGCTGAAAGCGGTTGACTACCATACGTCCCTGCACACCGCTGTAATCGGTATAGACGATGAACTCGACACCGCAAGCAGTCTGCTCGCCAAGGTCGTTGCGTTGCTCGATCAGGGTGAAGGAGGTTTTTGGATCCGTGATGACGGTTTCGGCGTGGAGTGCCGGGCCCATCAAACAGAGCGCTGTGCCGCAGAGTAAACCGTAAAGAGTATTCGAAGGACGTATCATGATGCTTATGGTACGCAAGAGGGGCGCACGATGCAACGATTAACGCTTCTTTTTACCATTGAAGGATTTCGCAAGCGCATCGAACTCGACGAGTTGGGTAAGGACGGATTTCATATCCTGCAGTTTTACCATGCAGGGACCATCACTCGGTGCATTATCCGGATCGGGGTGGGTTTCCATGAATACGGCTGCGACGCCTACCGCTACTGCGGCGCGCGCAAGCGTAGTGACAAAACGTCGTTCACCGCCGGAAGCACCACCCAAACCACCCGGTTGTTGCACGGAGTGGGTTGCATCGAACACCACAGGGCATCCTGTTTGTTCCGCCATGATCGGTAGCGAGCGCATGTCAGAGACCAGCATATTGTAGCCAAACGACGTACCGCGATCGGTGACAAGCACATCTTTTGCGCCCGAATCCTCGAGTTTACGCACGACATTCTTCATATCCCACGGGGCGAGGAACTGACCTTTTTTCACATTCACGACCGCACCGGTTTGTGCAGCGGCAATCAGTAAATCCGTCTGGCGGCAGAGGAATGCGGGGATCTGGAGTACATCGACCACTTCGGCAGCCTCACGGCATTGCGCTTCGCTGTGTACGTCGGTCAGGACCGGGCAGCCGTACGCTTTCTTTATGGCTTCGAATATCGGTGCGGCTTTCTTAAGGCCAAGACCACGCGTGCTTTTAAGCGACGTACGGTTGGCTTTGTCGAACGAGGTTTTATAGATGAAGCCCATTTTGAGCTTCTTCGTCATCTCGTGCAGTTCGCCTGCCACATCTATCGCGTGGTTTTTCGATTCCATCTGGCAGGGGCCCGCGATCAGTACGAGCGGCAGGTCGTTACCGATCTTCACGTTACCGACTTTGACGTGGGCATTAAGCGCCATAGCGTGCCGCCTTCAGTTTGGTAGGTTTTGTGCTTTTGCCTTTTTTCGACTGCGTGACAGCAGCGGCAACGAAGGATTTGAACAACGGATGCGGTTCGAACGGACGGGATTTGAATTCCGGATGGAATTGCACACCGATGAACCATGGATGATCTTTCAGTTCGACGATCTCCGGCAGTTTGCCATCCGGGGACATACCGGAGAAGAGCAAACCGACATTTTCGAGCGACTTGATGTAATTCGTATTCACTTCGTAGCGGTGGCGATGGCGTTCGCTGATTTTCGTACTGCCATAGACTTTATGGGCGAGCGTTCCGGCTTTGATCGCACATGGATAAGCACCCAGGCGCATCGTGCCGCCAAGATCGCCGGATTTTTTGCGTTTTTCGACTTCGTTGCCTTTTGCCCATTCGGTCATGAGACCCACGACCGGATTCTTTTGCGGACCGAATTCAGTAGAAGATGCATCTTTAACACCGGCTAGATTACGTGCGGCTTCGATTACCGCCATCTGCATACCGAAGCAGATACCGAAATACGGAATATTATTTTCGCGGGCATACGTTGCTGCAGCAAGTTTACCTTCGATACCGCCTTCGCCGAATCCGCCCGGTACGAGCACCGCATCTACATCTTTCAATGTGCTGGACGCTTGTTTCAAGGTGAAATTCCGGGAGTCGACCCAGCGGATATTCACTTTCACGTTGTTGGCGATACCAGCGTGATCGAGCGATTCGATGAGCGACTTATAAGAGTCGGCAAGCGCGATATATTTACCAACGATGGCGATGTTCACCTGACCTGCAGGCGACTTCACGCGCTTCACGATATTTTCCCATGTAGAGAGATCGATTTTTTTGACCGGCAGGCCGAATTCACGGAGCACAGCGGTATCCAGACCTTCGTGGTGATACAGGAGCGGGACACGGTAGATCGTGTCAGTGTCGAGCGCTTGAATCACCGCATCTTCTTTGATGTTGCAGAAGAGGCCTATTTTCTTGCGCTGTGATACTGGGATTTCATGTTCTGAACGGCAGAGCAGGATGTTCGGGCGAATGCCTAGCGATTGCAGTTCTTTCACGGAATGCTGCGTCGGCTTGGTTTTGAGTTCTTTGGCTGCAGCGATATAAGGCACGAGGGTAAGGTGCATGAAGATCGCTTTTTTCTCGCCGAGTTCGTAGCCGAGCTGGCGGATCGCTTCCAGGAACGGGAGACCTTCGATGTCACCCACCGTGCCGCCAATCTCGCACAGGATGAAATCCGTGTCGGCCGTATCTTTCAGTACAAATTCTTTGATGAGGTCGGTCACATGCGGGATCACCTGCACGGTGCCGCCGAGATAATCGCCCTTACGTTCTTTCGCGAGGAGTTTGGAATAAATCTGGCCCGTGGTGACGTTGTCACCGCGGCGTGCATTCACGCCGGTGAAACGTTCATAGTGACCGAGATCGAGATCGGTTTCCGCGCCATCATCCGTGACGAACACTTCGCCGTGCTGGATCGGGTTCATTGTGCCCGGATCGACGTTCAGATATGGATCGAGCTTGCGCAGGCGGACTTTATAGCCACGTGCCTGAAGGAGGGCGGCAAGACTCGCAGAGGCAAGACCCTTGCCCAGTGATGAAACAACGCCGCCCGTGATGAAGATGAAGCGCGCCATTATTCTGCAATCGGAGCTGCGGGTTTGGAATCTTTCGCTTTTTCACCTTTCGCTGGAGCGGCCGGTTTTTTCTCTACCGGGGCGATTTGCTGCTGTTTGCCTTCCAAGCTGTCGACGATCGAACCTTGCTCGCGGCTGCCGCGGGAAGCCATCACGGAAAGTACTAAGCTGTTGATGATAAAGAGTGCTGCCAGGATCGCGGTGGTGCGGGTGAGCAGGTTCGCGCTCGCACGGCCGGAGAGCAGACCCGACGGATTCGACTGGCCACCACCCATACCGCTCATGCCATCGCTCGAGGTGCGTTGAATCAGGATGCTCACGATCAGTGAGAGTGCGATGAATACGTGGATGATCAGAAGAATATGTTCCATAAAATGCTCTTTAAAACGTCTTAGCTTTGAGAAAAAATCGTTGCAGAGAAGCTTTTAGCTGTTTCTTTTGCTTCTTGCACTAACTTTTCGTTCTTGCCGGTGTGAAAATAAAAGCCGCCCTTATACTCCATTTTGAGGTAATCACAGGTGGCTTTGAAGGGGTATTCGAACCCTTCCGGCATATGTTCGCTCGCACCCGCACAGATCATGTAGCATTTTTGGCCTTTGAGCGCCCGGCCCAGGTCTTTTCGGACGGTGATGAGGTCGGTAAAGCGGTCGAAGAAGGTTTTAAGCGAGCCGCTCATGGCATACCAATAAACCGGTGTGGCGAAGATAATTACCTGGGTCTTCGTCATTTTTTCGGCGATTTTGATGAAATCATCGGATTGGTTACGGTTCTGGTAGTCATAAGCGCCGATATTCTGTTCAGCGAGGTCAATGAATTCCACCGCCTGGCGGCTCGTGACCATATCCACGGCGGTTTTGGTGCCACCATCGCTACGAGCACTGCCGAAAATAAGCAAGGGCTTTGTCATTCCGCGGCCTCGGCAATCCCTAAGAATTCCTCTGCTTTCAAACTGGCTCCGCCGACCAGAACACCGTTCACATGCGGGGTGGCGAGGATCTCTTTGGCATTGGCGGCCTTGACTGAGCCGCCGTAAAGGATGCGGATACCGCTAAGGCGGGGGAGTTTTGCCGCGATGAAGGCGTGGACCTCCGCAATGTCTGCGATGCCGGCCACCTTGCCGGTACCGATCGCCCAGACCGGTTCGTAAGCCAGCACGCAGTTCTTCACGGTGGTAGAAGCAGGAATCGCTTTTTCGAGCTGGGAAGCGATGACATGCAGGGTTTTACCGTCGCTACGCTCCTTTTCGGTTTCTCCGATACATAAAATAGTGGAAAGCCCTACGGCATGGGCAGCAGCGGCTTTCTTAGCGATCAGGGTATCGTCCTCTTGATGGTAGGCGCGGCGCTCCGAATGTCCGACGATGGTGTAGGTGCAGCCGATATCCTTCAGAAGGGCGGGGCTGGTATCGCCCGTGAAAGCCCCTTCGTTCTGGAAATGGCAATCTTGAGCGCCTAAGGCCACTTTTGAATGTTCAAGGCAGGTGCGTACTTCGCCAAGTAACGGTGAGGGAGGGCAGAGAACAATCTCAGAGTGCAGCCTTTCTGCGCCTTTTACAACAGCGCCGGCCAGTTGCTTCGCCCCGGCGGAAAGCATGTTCATCTTCCAGTTCCCGGCGATTAGCGGTATCGATTTCGTCAAGTTTTTACCCATGTTCATGCGGTTTTATCATACTCGCCCTCGGCAATCCAGTGCTACAATAAAATCCTTGTTGCGGTAGAAGGACTTAGTAACTATCCTCTCACTCTCAGTTTTTAACACTATTCAGCGTGGAATCGCCTGGTCTTATGGAATCATCTATTCTCGGAAAAATCACCAAGATACTTGTACTGCTCATGTTCACGGTGCTGCTGTTCAGCTTCGCCGTATGGGGCATCGGTGACGTATTCCGCGGCAAGACATCGGACGTGGTGGCGAAAGTAGGATCGCGCGAAATCACCGAACCGCAACTACGTGAAGTGGCGGCGATGGAAGCACGCCGCATGCGCGAGACCTATAAGAACGTCGTGCTGCCGGAACAGGTGTTCAAGGATATCGAAAAAGGTGTGCTCTATGAGATGGTCAACGAAGCGCTGATCAGCCAGGAGATCGAACGTCTGGGGCTGCGTGTTTCGAAAGAAGACGTGATCAACGAGATCAGCACCAACCCGATTTTCTATAACCCGCAAGGCAAGTTCGACCGGGACCGCTTCAAGAAATACCTGGGCAACCTCGGTGTAAGTGAAGCACAGTTCATCGAACGTGTGCAGCACGGTATTGCTGCGCGCTCACTCATGGGCTCATTCACGGTCTACAAACCGGAATCCCCGCGCCAAGGTCGTTTGCTTTATGGTTACCTTGGCCAGAGCCGCACGGTGGATGTGCTGACCATCCCTGCAGATACGACGTCAAAGGTGGATGAACCTTCTGCTGAAGCGCTGCAGAAATTCTATGAAGAACATAAGAATGAATATAAAGCGCCGGAAACGCGCGATATCACGGTCGCATACCTCGACAATAAATCGATTGCCTCACGCCTCAAGATCAACGACAAAGATCTGAAAGAAGTATTCGACAAGATGTCGGATCAATATCAGACCCCCGAGCGCCGCAAACTACAACATATCGTCATCGCTGCAGATGCAAAAGACAAGGCAGAAAAGGCCTATGCTGCGCTGAAATCCGGTGAAAGTTTCGAGAAGGTGGCAAAAGAGTATGCGAATGCGGAAGGCAAGCAGCTGGAATACGGTACCGCAACACGCGAACAGCTATTCGAAGAAATGCGCGATCCGGTATTCAAACTGAAGAAGGGTGAATATACACCGCTCATCTCGACCGACCTTGGCTACCATATCTTCCGCGTGACGGACATCATCCCGCCGAAAAGCAAAAGCTTCGACGATGTGAAAGATGAAATCCGCACGAATATCGAGGTCGAACGTTCGGGTACGTTCCTTTACGCGATGCAGGCGGAGATCGAAGATGGTCTGGCGGGCGGGCAGAACCTCGAGCAGGTCGCAAAACGCATGGAAATGCCTTACAAGAAAATCACCGGCATGGGCGCGGGTGATAAACCCGAGTATGCCGATCTGCCAAAACTGCCGAACCTGATTGAGCTAAGCTTCAAGACCGATGAAGGTACACAGTCGCAGCTGACGCAAACGCCGGACGGTAAATACACGTTCATCATCAACGTCGATAAAGTGCAGGGTGAGCGCGTGCGCCCACTCGAGGAGGTGAAAGCGAAACTGATTGCACAGTGGAAGCAGAATCAGCGCCAGTTGCAAGAAACGGCATCCGCTGAAAAAGCAGCCGCAGCGATTGCAAAGGGCGAAGACATCCATGCGGTGGCAAGCAAATTCGGTGGCACGGTGAAAACCATCAACGATATCTCTCGTATCAAAACGACACCGGAGCGCACACCGCTTCCGCTGCCGATGATGATGCAGGTTTATTCACTGCCCAAAGGTGCAAGCACGGATGCGCAAACGGCGCCCGGCGGTGGATTCCTGATCGCGAAAGTGACGGATGTAAAGCAGCCGGAAAACGACAAGTTGACCGAGGATCACTTTACAATCATGGGTAAGCTCGAAGACATGTATGGCAAGGAAGTCATGGAGCAGTTCCTGGTGTATCTACAAGACCGTTATCCAGTGAAGGTTTATGGTGATAAATTAGGGAAAGTACGCTTTTAGGAATATGGGTTGGTATGGGCATTTTTCCAGCATTTGCAGAGTTCCAGGAACGTTACGCTAGCGGCAAGCCGCAGCTGATGTCCTGTGTGCTGCCTGCAGATTTAGAGACACCCGTTTCTTCCATGATCAAGCTGATGCAGGAAAGCCCGTTCCACTTCCTGCTGGAATCCGTTGAAGGCGGTAAATCACGCGCGCGTTATTCCATCATAGGGCTTGACCCTGATCTCATCTGGAGGGTGGTGCGCGGCAAAGCAGAGATCAACCGCCATGTACAAAAAGATACGAACCATTTCGAGCCGGTCATACAACCACCGCTTGAGGCACTGCGTGCGCTCATCAAGGAATGCCAGCTTTCCATCCCGAAACAATTGCCGCCGATGGCTGCCGGCATTTTCGGTTATATGGGGTATGACATGGTACGCCAGATGGAGCGGTTGCCGGATAAGAACCCTGACCCACTCGGTATTCCGGAGAGTATCTATATCCGTCCACAGATCGTGGTGATTTTCGACTCGGTGAAAGATACCGCGACGGTGATCACGCCGGTATGGATTACCGCGGATGCAGCGAAGCAATCGGCAGAGAATGCATATAAAGCAGGACAAAAGCGTATCGAGCGCGTCATCGAGATACTCCACGGGGCACGTCCGAAACTCACCGCAAAACAAGCGCCGAAGATCGGGCCGTTTAAAGCGAATTTCGATGAAGCGAGCTATAGCAACGTGGTGAAGAAAGCGAAAGAATATATCGCCGCGGGTGATATATTCCAGG
>RGZB01000067.1 GCA_010031735.1 Pseudomonadota bacterium
TAGCATGAATTCATGCTAGTCCCTGAATTTTCGCTTCGCAATGCCGAATTAGTTCGGGGTCACCAGAAGCGTCAAAGTACCGTCATAAGTGCCGTCGATGGCAGCATCCATATCGGTCTGCAGCATACTGACCACCAAACGGGCAGTCGGCCCGGGGTTTTTGCCGTTACAGCTGGAACTGTCACGAGACGCCCCGGTCAAACGCGGCGATGTCACGTTCGAAGCCAGATTGGTACCTGTATCAGTGAGATTGCCGACGCCACCAGAATTCCAGGTCACGGAATACGGTAGAATCTCGCTGCCGTTGGCGAGCGTGAAGGCACTTTCCGCCCCGCTGCCAGACGCTTTAATCGTGTATCCGCCCTGTGCCTTGCTCGAATAGACGCAAACGTCGTCTTTGAGCTTGACGTCGCCGTCACCGGTCACCCAGCTGGCCAAGGTCAGATCGTTCAGATCGGAAATTCGAGCACGTGCCGGTTTCGAGACCCGCAGATCCAGAGAACCTTGCGAAGTCGAACCAAGTTCACCTTGAACAGCCGCCATTGCCGAAGAACTCAGGAAAGTGGAACCGATCGTAAGATAAAGTGCATGTTTCAAACGCAATTTCGAAAAAACGTAACGCATAAAAAGTCTCCTTACAGTTTTTAGGAACGATTGAGCTTCATTCGTAAACGATCGTCAATCGATCATGGCTATCATGAACCGTTTAGATTAAGACCCATTTAAATATCCGTAACCAATCCGTTAACTCACCATTTTTTTTCTCGTTCGATATCAATCGCTTAACCTCCGAACGCCCGAAAAACGAACCCAAATGACTCGCTGAATCAAATACTTCGTTGCCTCCAGACGTTAAGTCGGCGTGACGATCAAGGTCAGGAATCCTGTATAGGTACCGTCCTTTGCGGCATCCAGACTCTGAGCGGAAAACTCGACGATCAGTCTCGCTGTATCTCCTGGCACCGCACCGGTGCATGTCGAACTATCCGTTGCGGCGTTATTCATGCCCGAAACTGCGACGGCGGGGTCCAATTGCCTCCCGGCGTTGCTGAGTTTGCCCACACCGCCCGAATTCCAATACACCTTATATGGCAAAGTTCCATTGACGCCGCCAGATAGAGTAAAGGCTGCATTTTGTCCGTTGCCTACGGCCGTAATCGTGTAAGAGCCCATGGGACGGGTCGAATAGACGCAAACGTCATCCGTGAGGGTTTTGTTGCCGTCCCCACTCACCCAGCTTTCGAGGCTCAGATCCGAGAGGTTCGAAATGCGTGCCCTGGCCGGTTTCGTTACACGGATGACGAGGGAACCGATGGAATTCGGACCGAGCGTACCCTGCGTCGCGGAATAGGTAGGCGTCGCCGGACAAATCATCATCGTGACGCAAATCGCAACGAGCCATTTGCTGATGAATCGCTTTCGATTCCTCGTCCTCATTACAAGCGTCGATCTCATGAATGGAACCTTACCGACTTTTTTGACGTTCTAACGTTCTCCTGAGATGGACTTCGAGACGATTTTATGGCACGTAAATCCGATCAGCGAACACTTTGACGACCGATATACAGACAAAGCGTAAAGGAATCATTGATCCTTTCGAATGCGACCGTCAAGCGGCGATTAGATCACTATAATGTTGCAAATCCGCAACAATAAGCCAGAAGCCTGTGAATCTACAGCGATCTTGGGCATGGCAGCGAATCGTATTCGATCCGTTCGGAGTCGTCAGATCCATCCAAAATCGAGATCACTTCGGTGATCGTATGGATCGCCAATTCGAACCATCATGCGCTTCACGCCAACGTAGTGCACATAAACACCAGCGGTCTCCTGCTTTAAGTCCCGGAAAATCAAAAATAGGTCGAGGTGTTTGAAGGTCATTACCGCGTGAATTGGTGAATTCCAGAAATTCATCTGTCACAATCGCTGCAACCACATGACTACCCGTATCTGCCTCACCTGTGCGACAATAACCATCGCGGTAAAAACCCGTTTTGGGTGAATGGCAGTGCAGCGCTAGTTCTCCGCCTAATACGTTTTTCTCTCCTGTCATGTTTAATCTGCCAGCTTCAGCATTTCGACGTTATTACCGCTGGGGTCTTGAATGTAGACCGAGCTTGTGCCCGTCGCGGTGGGGCACGGGCGTTCCAAACGAGATTACATCCTCGCGCACCACAGCAAAATGCGGCGGGTGCTGGTTGGGCAGCACTAACGCCACAGAGATATTATCAAATTGCAATAACGCCCAGCTGTCATCGCGGTAAGATACTTCACAGTCAAAGTGAGAGGTGTACCACGCAACAGACTGTTCTATGTCTTTAATTTGTATGGCGATATGGTGGATATGATCGAGCGGTTTTGTCATAGAAATTCCTTCTACTTTTTTGCCATATCATCTGCTTTTATTGCTATTTGGCAATGGGCAAGCCGATTGAAACGCCATCCGGCGAAAGCTTTGTAAGCTATGTTCGCAAAAGGGCGAATAAAACCAGCGCCCACTATGGATGCCAATACCCGCCAGCGCGGTATCTGTCGCCATATCAGGATAAACGCATCCACACCCACATGCAGTTTCCCCTGAGCATCCTGCGCATTCAGTAGCTTTAATCCATCGGCGTAGCTAATCCCTAGCTTTTGGATAGCGGATGCATCAACGGTAATATCCAGCCGCCCCAACGCGTGCATGGCCTCTGAGAATTTACGCGAGGTTTCATTGCCGGTGAGTGCTGCTGTCAAAGGCGTTTCGGTGAGTCCTGGCGCAACGGCATTCACGCGTAGATTCATCGGCGCATAGGTTGCGGCGGCTGAAAGTGTGAGGCCAAGTATGCCCGCTTTTGCCGCTGCTATGGCTTCATGATTGGCAAGCCCCTCCATCGCCGCAGCGGAAGAAACCAGCACCACCGAACCGCCTTTATTCATATGCTTACCCGCTGCACGAACAGTAGCGAATGCAGTGGTGAGCGAAGCATCAACCACAGCCTGATATTGCTCTTTGCTTGTTAAATGCGCTGATTTAAGCAGCAGCGAACCGCTGCAATTTACCACGCCATCGAGTTCGCCTGCCTGCTTGAAAATGCTATCTACGGCATCAAAATAGGTTGCATCCAACACCGCATCGGACACGATTTTACTCGTATCACGCGCGGTAGTGAACACGCTGTGACCTGCCTCTTTGAGAAGCAAAACCGTTGCCTGACCAATACCGCTGCTTGCTGCAATCACTAAAAAATGTGCCATAGTTATATCCTTGTTTTGTCTCTAGAAACATACTAATAATCCAGTTGAACATAAAGGAGCTTGTTAATGAAAATCAAAGACCGCATCGAGTTTAAGAGCAAAGCACCTGTGATGACATTTGCGCCTGATGATATGGTGATTAAAGCTGTTAAAGCGATGTCAGAAAAGAATTATGGCGCAAGCGTTATCGTAGATGGAAACAACAAGCCCATTGGGATAGTCACTGAACGCGATTTCATGCGCCGACTACTTGCAAAAGGGCTGGATGCGAATGCCACTCCAATCTCTGAAATCATGACATCAGATTTAAAGCTGGCTTCTGAAGAAGACCAAGTAGTGGAATGGCTGTGGGTGATGTCGAATGAACGTTTCCGTCATTTACCTGTTGTGGATTCGCAGGGTAAGTTAGTCAACCTCATGTCACAGGGCGATTTTGTTTCCTACACATGGCCACAGCTTTTAACACGGGCTAAAGATGCTGTTGCCAAATCCTTTATGGAGCGTTTCCACCTTCACCTACTTGTTGGTGGAGTAATGTTTTATAGCATCATCATGGTATTCGTGATGCGAAGTGTTAAGTAAATTTACTCTTGATCTACACATCGAAACTTAGTTGCTGTATTTCTTTTTTGGTTGTTTTTTTCCTTTTTGCTGGCGGTCGGTTCCGGCTGCCAAGTTTTTGATTCACAGCGCGTGAGTTATCCCTAAAACCCTCTGATTTCCAGCGTTTTGAGATTTCAGCTCTGGCATGCTTTATGGCGGCCTCATGCTCTACAGTTGGGCTTGGATAGTCGGGTGGTGGCACATCCAAGCGCCACGGTTCATGGATAAAACTATCGGGAACACTTTTAAGCTCAGGCACATAGCGGCGGATGAATTTTCCCTGCGAGTCATGATCAAGCGATTGCTTGATGGGGTTATACATCCGCACCGCATTGATCCCCGTCACGCCCGATTGCATCTGAAACTGCGAGTAGTGAATGCCTGGCTCATAGTCAGTGAAAAGCTGGGCAAGGAATGGCGCAGTGCGCCGCCAGTCCAGCCACAAATGATAACTGGCAAACGACACGAGCATTGCACGCATCCGAAACGTGATCCAACCATTTTCATGCAATGACCGCATACAGGCATCAATCAGCGGATAACCAGTATGCCCTGATTTCCAAGCCTCAAAAAAATCTTCTCGAAAATACGGCTCACGCATGCCCTCAAAAGCGGGGTGCATGCATTTGAATTCAATGTCCGGCTGTTGCTCCAGCTTTTGTATAAAATGGCAATGCCACGCAAGCCGCGAGAGAAACGCTGAAAGATTCCGCCTGAAAATCGCCGCATCAGGATCAGGGCTTCCCGCCAGCGACTGCATCTTAGCCTTCGTTGCCTGCTCCACCTCGCGCACGGATAATGTGCCGAATGTAATGTGCGCGCTCAAACGACAGCAATGCCGCGCTGAAACTCCAGGCTTTGAGATGGTCTGCATGTAATTGCGGCCCCGCTCTTTCAGAAACGATTCCAGCGTTTTAATGGCCTCTTTGCGTCCGCCTGCCTGCACGGAGCCGATGGGGAGCGAACCAAACATCAGATCATTTTTATCTGGCAATGGGTGCGACACAATCCCCTCCACTCTGGAGGTAAAGTGCGAAATAGGCAGGATAGGCGAACTCATTCGCTCATCACGCAATTTTGCCCAACCGTCACGGCTTTTTAACCGCCGCACCACACCGTTGGATGGCAGCTCATGCCAGATAATGCTATGAGCGCGGCACCACTCTGCAACTATAACATCGCGTTTATACGTCCAGCCATTGCCGGTTTCTTCATGCGACCAAAGCGTGAATGAGCCGAGCTCATGGCGTAGTTGTTCCAGAACTTCGGGCGCTTCCCCGATACGAATAATAAGCTGCGCACCCAGTGCTGCGAAGTCACGCTGCAATTCGAGCAACGAATCATGAATAAAATGCCAGTGACGGCGTGAACTATCGGGAAGTTTCCAAAGTTCCGGCTCAACAATGTAGAGCGGCAGCACACGCCCAGCCTTCCCCGCAGCCGCCAGTGCCGCATGATCACTCACCCGCAAATCGCGCTTGAACCATATGATGTTAGGACTTTGTACCATATAATATTTTCGCCGATGAGATGAAACACTAACTTCATACAATGTATGAAGTATTTTTGCCATCAAAGGCTGGTAATGTTGGAGTGCCGTGATATGTTGTAGGCAGAAAATTAACACCAATAAAAGCTACCTTATGCCATTGAGCTGGAACGAGATACGCGCACGCGCTGGAAGATTTGCTGAGTAATGGCAAGGGCGCGGCTATGAAAAAGGCGATACGGGGCAGTTTTATCACCAGTTTTTTGAAGTGTTCGGGCAAAAGCCGCGTGACGTAAATATCTACTTTGAGAAGCGCGTAAAACTTGCCAGCAGCAATCAGGGCTTCATTGATTTGTTTTGGCCGGGCACGTTGCTGGTAGAACAGAAATCACAAGGGAGCAATCTCGTCAAGGCACGCGCCCAAGCAACGGATTACTACCTTGCCCTGAAAGATTACGAACGACCACGCTATATTTTGTTCTCCGATTTTCAGAGTTTTGAGCTGCTCGATTTAGAAACGTATGAGGAATACGCATTTTCTCTCGCTGATTTGCTAGACAATATCCGTCATTTCGGCTTCGTGGCTGTGACGTCTGCGTGGGCTATGCAACCTTGATTTTACTGCACTGTTACTGCACTTCCTACTAAGTTATTGATATTTAATGGAGCGGGTGAAGGGAATCGAACCCTCGTATGCAGCTTGGGAAGCTGCCGTTCTACCATTGAACTACACCCGCGCCTTAAAAAGGCTTTATGGCATGGTTTTCTGCTGGCGGCAAGGGGGCGCGGTGTGCGAAATGCGTGCAGGCAAGTTCTTGAAATAGGCATGGTGCTGTGGTTATATATGCGCACGTGCCGTTAAATAACCTTTTGCAATTATTAGTATAATGGTGAAGCCCGAATCCGAAGACGACGATAAGCTGCTCGTGGAAGACATTGAAGACGAGGACGATGAGGAGCATATCTATAGCGAGATGTTCTCCGGCGGCGCGACGGTGGGCAATTTGTCGACGAATATGCTGGTGCGCGTGGCGATCGCGGTGGTGATGGTGTTGCTGACGCTTATTGTCGTGCTTTAGCGCGTGGCCACCGTGATGGGGCCTTCGGCACGCCCATGCACGAACTGGTCGATATAGGGGTTGTTGCTGGTGTCGATGTTATCGACGGGCCCCTGCCAGATGAGTTTACCCTGATAGAGCATGGCGACGCGGTCGGCGATTTTGCGCACGCTGGCCATGTCATGCGTGATGGAAAGCGTGGTGGCACCCAGTTCCTGCGAGCATTTTACAATGAGTTCGTTGATTACGTCGGCCATGATGGGGTCGAGGCCGGTGGTGGGCTCGTCGAAGAAAATAATTTCCGGGTTTGCGGCAATCGCGCGCGCAAGGGCCACGCGCTTTTGCATGCCGCCCGAAAGCTCGGAGGGCGAGAGGTTGGCCACGTCTTCGCCGAGGCCCACGGATTTCAGTTTTTCGATGGCCAGCTTGCGGGCTTCGGTTTTTCCGATTTCGCGGTTCTGAAGCAATGCGAAGGTGATGTTTTCCCACACGCTGAGCGAGTCGAACAGCGCGCCGCCCTGGAAGAGCATGCCGAATTTATGCATGACGGCCTGACGCTCCTTGCGCGACAGGTGCGTGACTTCCTGCCCGTCAATTTTGATGCTGCCGGAATCGGGCGTGAGGATGCCAAGGATGCATTTGATGAGCACGGATTTGCCGGTGCCGGAGCCGCCGATGACCACCAGCGATTCGCCTTTTTCGATGGCGAGGTCTACGCCGTCGAGCACCACTTTGGGGCCGAAGCGCTTGCAGACACCGGTGAGTTCAATTTTTGCGGTCATTTGCCGAACAACAAAGCGGTTAGCACATAATTGGAGAGCAGGATGAGGATGGAGGAGGACACCACGGCATGCGTGGTGGCCGCGCCGACGCCCTGCGCGCCGCCCTTGGAATGAAAGCCGTGATAGCAGCCCATGAGGGTGATGATGAAGCCGAACACCGAGGCCTTGATGAGGCCGGACACCACGTCGTCGGTTTGCAGAAAATCGGCGGTGGATTTGAGGTAGGGGCCGGGGGCGAAGCCGAGCTTGTGGATGGACACCAGGTAGCCGCCGAATACGCCGATGATGTCGCCGATGAGCACCAGCAGCGGCAGCATGGTGACGCCTGCCAGCAGGCGCGGCAGCACCAGGTATTTATAGGGGTCGGTGGAGAGGGTGACGAGGGCGTCGATTTGCTCGGTGACGCGCATGGTGCCGATTTCAGCGGCATAGGACGCACCGATGCGCCCGGCGACCATGAGGCCCGCCATGACGGGGCCCAGTTCACGCGTAATGGAGAGCACCACCACGATGGCGATGGAGCTTTCGGCATTGAAGCGCGAAAACCCGGAATAGGTTTGCAGCGCGAGCACGGCGCCGGTGAACAGGGTGGTCATGCCCACGACGGGCAGCGAGTAATAGCCCAGCTCCACCATTTGCTTTATGAGCATGCGGCTGTAATAGGGCCGGTGCAGCATGCCGCTGACGCTGGCCCACACAAACAGGGCCACGCGGCCTACCGCCGAGAGGAATTCCAGAAAAACAGAGCCGATGCGTGCCAAAGGATTCATGGCAAGGGTTGTAAGCGAAAGCGGG
>RGZB01000068.1 GCA_010031735.1 Pseudomonadota bacterium
GCGTTGCCGTTCGCCGTCACCGTGTTGCACGCGAACGAATTGTCAATAAACGTCGTGCTGCCATCGGCACCGTCCATGTGCAGCAAGAGCACGACGTCCTCGGCGTACGGATCAGCCGCCATCGTCTCGCTCTTGACCGGGTCGGGAAGTTCCATCGCCGGGGGAGTGAAGTTTGATGTGTAGCGGGCCACGCCCTTCGTGATGCGAAAATCGTCAATGTGGCCGTCAAAGTTGCGGCCACTCAAATTTTCAGGAGTATGCCCAATCCACAAAGCATTGGTCGGATTGCTGTAGTCAAATGTGTCGGCAACAGAACCTGCAGCAACGCCATCAACATAAAGAGTCATTGAGCCAGAAGACCGGACAAAAGCCACGTGTTGCCAAATGTTCGTTTGAAGTTCCGCGGCAATATTTAAAAAAATCCCGCCGGCTGGGGTCGTCGGGCGATACCACGTCAGATTTCCCGGCGTTCCGTCGCAAATTATCTGCCATTCGGCGTCATTGTTGGACAAAAGGTTGCCGGCGATGGTTGTGTAAGAAGAAAAAGACAGAGGATAACACCAAAATTCAACTGTGAAATCGTCGGCTCCAAGATCCCCGGCGGCAGATGGCAGTTCAATATGATCGCCATCTACTCTGAAAACACCGCTCGCGTTGCCGTACTTGAACCGATTTATGCTTATGCGGGCGTCGCCCACCGCAGTGACCTCGTGGTTGTTCGGGCCGCTGTCGTAGAAGTATGTGATGGGAGAATATGACATGCCGAACGGAAATTCGGGGGGCGTGAAGTTCTCTGTATAAACGGCCGTTCCCTTGATGATTCTAACTTCATCAATGTAACCGACGAACGACTGGCCGATATTTCCTTCTGCGCCGATGCGAAGAGGCGCCGATCCTTCTGCGATCGTGCTGATTGTCGTCTGCTGCGACAGTATTCCGTTCACGTACACGCTGACGGTGGATCCGCCTTTTACCATCGCGACATGCGACCATGTGTTTTCCGGAATTGACTCCGATCCAAATCCTCCGTCGTTCGTCCAATTCGTCCCGCTGTATGTGCAGACAATGTATGACAAACCGTTGAACACATAGACGACGAACTCATTGTTGTCGTCGCCGCCGTTTTTGGAGAAGATGGCTCGCGGACCGTCGGTGTTCGTAGGATAAACCCACCCTTCAATTGTGTAGTCGCCTGAGCCGGGTGATAATGAAGCATCGCTTGCTGCCGATACGCAGGAAAAGTCCTGATTTTCATTATCCACGAACAGCGATGCGCCGCCGAACTTGCTCTGCGCCGTACTGGTCGTTGCGTTGCCGTTCGCCGTCACTTGGATGTTGTTGGGACTGCTGTCGTTGAGGTTGCCGTCAAAGTGCAGGAGAAGCGACGAGTCAGATACGGCCGGGTCCGGACCTTCGGTGAACGGAGCCGTGGGCGGTGTGAAGTTTTCCGTGTAGCGGGCCACGCCCTTCGTGATCCGAAGTTCGTCTATGTAGCCGTTTAAAAACTGTCCGTAACTAGGCCCGGCCCATCCAGCGAAAAACAAGCCGTTTTGAATCGGGAACGAAAAAGACGCGGAGCCAGAGTTTACACCATTGACATACAGCGTATTTACGCCAATGTTGCGGACACAGGCAACATGAATCCACTCTTCAGCCGAAACCACCACGGGGCCAACGGCACTATCAACTGCGTTATTAAACACCAACCCGCCTTCATGAAAAAATATCTCCATGCCGCCGTTGCCGTCCTCCCCAATGTTTCCGATTTGCATGATGCATTGGCTTGTGTCTGTATTGTTGAGGTAAACCCACATCTCAATTGTGAAATCGCCGCTAAAATCAAAATCAGGAAATTCTCCAGACAAATATCCGCCGCCACTAAACGAAGCGCTCGCCCCTCCGAACTTGCTCTGCGCTGTACTGATCGTCGCGTCGCCGCTGGCTGTTACTGTTAGCGCGTTTAAACTGCTGTCTGTGAATGTCGCACTGCCGTCTGTGCCGTCAAAGTGCAGGAGAAGCGACACTTTGTCCCAGTTGTTCACTGCCGACGCGACGTTCGGAAGCTTGTTCATGTGGAGCAGGAGCGACACGTTTTCTCCATACAGGTCCACATCAAACGTTTCCCTTCCGAACCCGCCGTTCCAGAGCATCGCGATCTCGGACTCGGAGAGGGACCTATTCCATATGCCGACGGAGTCGAGGGAGAACGCCGCGGACGAGTCTGGGTCCACCACCACCGTGGATCCGACGCTAAGGTCGTTGTTCGTGGACTCAAGGGCGGAAGAAACGAGGGCGCTGTCAGCGAGTGTGTTGTCCACGTACAGGTGTGCCATGCCGGCCGACGCGTCGAGCGAAAGCACAAAATGACGCCATTCGTCCGCCACCAGATCGGGATACGACAGCCTGACTGGGCCGCCTACGGTCATGATGTAGGCCACCAACTCGTTCATACCGTCCGAGTTCGGGTCGTCGCCCCACGCCAGGTCAAACTGACCTTCTGAGCCGTCCCAGTTCTTCATGAACTCCACGAAAAGACCCGTGGTGGTCGGCGATCTGAACCATCCCGATACCGTGAAACTCTGGGAAAGGGTCACCGTCTGGTTCATGAGGTAGTTCTCATCCCCTCCGAAGTCAGCCGCGTATCCCACGACGCCAGACGTGCGGTTGACGGATCCAGTCTCCGAGAGCGCGTTGCCGCCGCTGATATCAAGGCGGTCTCCGCCGTCCTCGTTCATGGTCCAGAATGCGACCATGCCGTCTAGGAGTGGATGGACAACCTGAGCGATGCCCCAGCGTCCGAGAAGGTACGCCTCTACCTGCTGGCGCTCCTCGTCGGACAGAACCCTGTCGTATAGGACGACCTCGGCCACGTCGCCGTAGAAAGCCCCCGAGGCGTAGTTGCCTCTAGACGATCCTAGGGCGAAGTCGGTGAATGAATCTTCCAATGAATTCTCCAAGGTCACGGGATTGAGACCGTTGAGCCTCGTGGTGAACGATTCGGAGGAGCACGACACGCCGTACAGAGCGGGGGCGAAAGCGATGATGTCTTGCATGCCGAGGTACTCGCTTCCCACCCGCACTCCGACACTGGTTCCGTCCTCGGTGATGCAGGGTATGAAGCCCGCAGGATCTGTGTCGGTGGCGTGGTTGAGGGCGGTGAAGACCCTGCCGTCCGAACTGTTGCCCCTCGAGTTGAGCACGACGAACAGCGTGAACTCGGAGCCGAGCGTGAAACTTGAGAGCATGGCATCGTTATCACCGTCAAATGTCACCACGCCGAGGTCGTTGACGGTGTTCGTGTTGGCGGGTCTGGACGCCTTGGACGATTGAAAGAAGTGCCTCCTGTTAGGGGACTTGTCGCTCCACTGGGACACCCTGTTGTTTACTATTGAGATGTAATTGGAGTCGCCACCGTCCAGCCACAGGGAGAGGCCCGAGAGGTTGGGAGGGGTGAAGGCCTCGGTCTCTCCGGGTGGCACGGGATACAGTTCGCCTCCGTCCACCTCGTCAAAAGTGGCGTAGGGCAGGTCTCGCCAATAGGTAACGCCGTCTCCGTACTTGAACTTGTTGGTGTCGGTCTCAAGAGCGGGTTCGCCCGACGCCAGAACGGGGTTCGCCTCGTGCAGGTCCGCGGCGGTCCCCCTCCTCAGCTTGATCGTGGTGGTCACTCCGGCCGAGGGAACCACGCCGCCGTCAACGAGGTCAACTCGACCATAGGGCAGGTCGCGCCAGGCGGTAACGCCGTCGCCGTACTTGACCTTGCTCGTGTCTATCTCTATGGCGGCCTCGCCCCTCATCAGGATGGGATTAACCGCGTGAAGGTCCGCCTTTGTTCCTCTCTTGAACTGTATTTTTGCTGACATTTTCTCCTGGTCTCTCTGGTTAGTTTATGGTCGGTGCAAGTCCCGCTGTGGCTCTTAGGTAGTCCGCATTAAAAAAGTCCTTCTCCACCTTGGTTATCCTGTATATGTCGCCGGGGAAGTCCACCGCATATATCACCGGTCCAGGGCTGGCACCGTCGCCTTCGTCGCCGTACTCCACGAGTTGGGGGTGCTGCTGGGTGAAGTTGAGTACGTGGCTGAACGAGCCGCCGTCGTGGAGCATTATTTGGTAGCTGCCCAGGTAGCCCGAGGTTCCATTGGGCGCGAAGGCGCTGCCGCGGTGTATCGCCTTGTTGTTCGCGAGGTCTATCTCGTAAACAACGCCCCTGGCCGCGGGGGAGTTGTCGCTGTGGGGCCAGTACGTCAGCGCCCTGGTTGCGGTTATGGATCCGGTGGCCGTCAGACTTCCCGACTCGGACACCGAGTAGGTGAAGGAACTAGAGTTGACGACCGTTACCTGAAAAACCCCGTTGAAAACAGCCTCGTTTGCCCCCGATACCTTGACGTACGATCCCGTGGCGAAGCCGTGAGAGGATGCGATGCCCGTGACGGTCGTGCCGCTCTTGATGAGGGATGTAACCGTCTTGGGAGAGTTTGTGCTGCCAGGGAAGAAGCCCGACTGGTTGTCAAACACCGATATAACGTCGTTGCCTGCAAAGAGAGGGTCTACGTTCACGGCCCATCGGGCCTGGTGCTGTCCCTCTGGCCCGAGGTATTGGTACCCTTCAAGTTCAGGCTCGCCCTCCAGCGAAAGCCACTTGGCGTTGTCCAATGTATGCTGGTTGGCGGTCTGGTTGATGCCCCCCCAGGGTTGACTCGCTCCCTGTATAACCCATTTCACGTCCTTGGTGGACCTGTCCACGCATATGACCGCCGAACACTGGCGGCAGCTCATCAACATGTCGCCAGTGACGGGATGGATGTCTACCGAGTTCATGTGGAAGAACGAGGCGTTGCGGGCGAGGGCGGTCTGGTCAAACCGGTCGCTGGTCCACCACTCCCACGCTATGCTCCCGTCTGGTGCCTGCTCTTGGACGTAGACGCCGTACGCCTTGTCAGTCACGGCCTGCGATCCTCCCGCTGGGGCGGCCACGAAAGTGTTGTATATGATGTTGCCCCTGAATTCGGGAGGGCTTCCCACCTCAAGGAACTCGTGGTTTCCGAAATTGTAAGAGTAGGTGTTTCCGTTCCTTACGGTCGGAAGGAAGTTCAACTGGCGGGCCTCTATGGAGTCGCTCGTGATCTCCATGGAGTATCGGGCTCCGACGCCGTTCCTGCTGACGCCGATCTTGTTCCTGTCGTTGCCGTGCTGGGCGAGGTGCGGAGTGCCGGGGTTGGAGACATACCAAAGAGGAATTCCATGCTCGCTGTACACTATATTGTAGTTGTTTATGTTGATATCTCTTCTGCTCGTGGCGATGTAGTACCCGGGGATGTAGCCTTCGCCAGGCTGGGTGGTTATGGTGCCAATCGGCATGTCCGAAGGAAGCAGACGAATGTAATAAGACGTGGAACCGTGCGAAATCTTGATCAGGGCGTTGACAGTTCCGCTTCCTTGGGTCGCCGATCCGTTGACATTTAGAGTATACGACACGGGGGTTCCTGCAGCGGCGGAGTTCGTCAGAACCACGTAGTCGTGGATGTCGTCATCGAAGGAAGGGGTCAGTGCTCCAGACGAGCCGGCAACGGATATCGCCAGCGACGACACGGGGGCGCTGGAGGAAACGTTGATGAAGGCGGACGGGTCTATTGGCGTGATGGCCATCGGAGGCAGCGAATACGCATCTTCCGGTCCGAAGAGGACCGAGACCTCCTCGGCCGACAGCGCCCTGTCCCACAAGCCGACGCAGTCCAATCCGACCGCGACCTCGTTGAAGAGTCCGAGGGTCATCACGTCGGACTCTTCCGAGACAAGCGTGTCCGACAAGCCGGTCGCGGTTCCGGAAAGGACTCCGTTAACATATATCTTTGCGGTGGACTGGCCAACCTGGGATGTCTCGCGCACTAGCGCTACGTGCGTCCAACGGTCAGCGTCAAGGGGAGTGGCGGAGGAGACGACCGCCGACTGGCTGGTCCGTTCCGACCACCTGATCTTCCTGTCGGAGCCGACCTCTACGTATCCCACACTAGATGGCACTGGGGCTGGGGGCTGTGCGGCCGCCGAACTGCTGCTCGAGCCGGAAGCCTCGCCATTGTCGCCGAACGGGCCGAACACAATGAACTTGGACGGCTCGGCAGGCTCGGACTTCAACTTCACCCAGAACGACACGCTCCTTCTGTCGCCGAAGGCGTGATCCGCATACAGGAAATTCCTGCGGTCCAGCAGGAGACCATCGTTTTGCACACTCGGCGATTCTTTCTCTGCGGCGGCAGGGATGAATAGCGTCCTGCCGTTGCCCGACTCGTCCGGCACGCTTCCGACCGTACGATCCATGAGCCAGAACGCGGATAGGCCTTCCAGCAGACTGTCGTACGTGATCTCGCCGCCGTCAACCGAAACAGGAGATGTGAGGTCCACAACCGTGCCATCAGACTTCCTAGTGAACAACTTGCCGTCGGCCGTGTTGACGGCCAACTCCCCCGGAGAAAGGACGTTTGCATCCGGTACGGATCCTGGCGCATCGCTTCTCTTGTGCTTTATGATGTTCGTCATTTAATTTCTTCCTGAGTCTTTTGTGACATCGTTTTCTGGCGTCAACAATCTCCGACACGCATATATAGTTGTCGTGCGACAAAACCAAGCTGAACGCTAGAATATGTAAAGGAACATGCAAGAGGAGCGAATGGCAGCCACATCTAAAAAAGTTCTGGTTCTCAACAGGAACTGGTGTGCCGTGGGAGTGGTGTGTCTTCCCAAGGCCATATCCCTTCTTTTCACGCACTACGAAGACGGCGAACCAAGGGCCAAGATCATAACTCCTCCACCGAAAGGATCTTACGAAGTCTGGGACTGGAGCGATTGGTCCGGCTTGCGCCCCCAAGAAGGCGAAGAAACCTTAATTTCGGCCAGCAGCGTTTACAGGATTCCCGAAGTCATGCTGTTGACCAGGTACGACAGGATGCCGATCCAGAAAGTTAATTTCTGTCGTAGGGCAATTTGGAAAAGAGACGAATACCGATGCCAATATTGCGGAGTCAAGCCACCGGCGGACGAATGCACCTTGGATCACATACTTCCCAGATCACTAGGTGGCGATACAAGTTGGACCAACTGTGTCCTTGCCTGCTACCAGTGCAACAGCCAGAAGGCCGACAGAAGGCCAGAGGATGCGTTCAGGCCAAGGGACAAAGAAAGGGCCAGAAAGTGGAAGGGTCCCAGCCCCATGAGACTACTGAAGGCGCCGGTGAAGCCAGAATATTCTGTTGTGAACTACCCACTCCCTAAAGGGAGTGGGCTTCCTGTTTCGCCCTCGGTTGCCCTTGATTACTCTCAGGTCTTACACCAAGTCCACAGGCTATTCCCGTAGTTCCTACGGTTCTTTTCGCTTCATTGAGTATGTTGACCGCAGCATTGGTGTCACGATCATGCCTAATCTTGCACTTCGGACACTCCCAACTGCGAACACTCAACGGTAAACTTTCTACCACAAAATTGCATTTTGAACAAGTCTTGCTAGAAGGAAACCATCTTCCAACCTTGATGACCGTTCTACCATACCAGTTTGCCTTGTATTCAATTTGACGAACAAATTCGCTCATTGATACATCGGCAACACTCTTGCTCAAACATCTGTTTTTCATCATGTCACTTACATTCAGGTCTTCCAAACAAATCACTTGGTTCTCGTTGATTATTTGGCGACTTACTTTATGCAAGTGGTCATTACGGATGTTTGCTATCTTCAAATGCAATTTTGCTAATCTTTTTCTTGATTTTTCTTTGTTTTTACTTCCTTTGTTTCTTCTACTGTGTTCTTTGTTTAACATTCTTAGTCTAATTTCAAGATTCTTGTAACTGCGAATGTTCTTGTATTTCTTGCCGTTGCTCAA
>RGZB01000069.1 GCA_010031735.1 Pseudomonadota bacterium
ACTGGGGCGGGAGGAGCATCGCTAACGGTCTCGTCCGGGGCTGCAACGTCGCCCTCGGCAAGCTGGCGAGTAAATGCCGTCGGCTTTCCGTTGATCGTCAGTCGTCGAGTTGCGTAACGCATTTTGCTTTGCCCTTCGTTTTTCTTGATCGCGTCCAGCGACATCAGCCGCTTGAACTCACCTTGCCCCGGAACGACCGGATGATTCACGATGCCCACATGAGTCAGCATGATCGGGTAGCTATTCCCTAGGCCGTCGCAAAAGTTCTCGCGAACCTCGACCGAGACCCCGCCCGAGTTGACCAGCAAAGATTCATCAACCCCCTCAGGAATCGAGAAATTGGCAACCAAGGTATCTCCCTCGACCGCCACCGATTCAACCATCCCGATTCGGTCGCGAACGTCGTTCGAGTGATTCCAGACAACCGGGCAATCCAGTCGCCGGGAACGACCCGACTCGAAGTTTTTCGCGATCTCCTGGAGGGTGTCTTTCGTCACATGCCAATCGTCCTGGCCAACGCGCCAATGACCAACGCGGAGAATATCTTTGCGGTACGACCGGCGTGACATGTCGAGTTGACGGATAAACCCGTCAGCAACAAAACGCCGATCCATAGCCGCCTCCGCCTCCGTCTCCGTCTCGTGACAGAGGCAGTTTGTTAATTACTCGAAGAGATGAAAAGTAGCGTTTAACCTAACTCTGGAGTTGAGTTAGGAATTGATGAAATATCTTTCGGTAGGTTGGTTCGTCGTTGGTATCGGCGAAGCTTTTGAGCATTTAATTGACACTGCTTGGAGCAATACTGGCTAGTACATCGAGGTCGATAATCAGTGCGCTCGATCATTGTTTTCTGATCACAAAAACGGCATGTGAAATAGAGGCGGTAGATTGTCTCTTGCCTGTAGTTCATGCGGCGGACTCCTCCGCGACTGCGGCCCCGCTCAACGACTCGCCGCCGCTTGAAACACCAACGGCCATAGCCTGCTCCTCGGTCAAGGGGACTTCCGAGCACCGGCAGTTGTACTCCTCAAGCAAGGCCGCCGCTTGGCTCGCTAAGGGGGAATCCTTGTGGTAAACCTTTTCGTTCATCGCTCGATGGGTTGGGCGAGATCGATTGTCTAGCGTGGCGTAATACCGTCGGTACGGGAAGAGATCCGCCACCACGGGTTGAGAGAGAACCTCTCGTTGGCCCGCGACGAAGGAACGATGCGTCGATGTTCTCGCGATCGTTTCATCGAAGCCGGCCCTGGCGTCAAGAATTCCTTTGACTCGTTCTCTCCATTCGTCCCGCCCTTCCCCTGACTGAATGGACTCCATCAACTGAGTATTGAGGGAATCGAGAGTCCGCTTGTCGATCTCCGCGCCGTAGAGGTATGACTGGAGCCGCTCGCGAGTGATGATTCCCGCCAGCGTGTCCGGGTTCAGATTGATCGTCTGATAGAGCCACTCCATCGCCTGCCCGAAGACAGGCCATATCGCTAGCTGCCGAGCCTGTTGATCTATCGGCTTGGGCCGCTCGGACGCGGGGACCGTGCTGTGAAGCGAAGGAACCCAAGGAGCCAACATCCCCGCGATCCTGCCGGCAATCCCCGCCGTCTCGTAAACCTCGCGAAAGGAGAGTAGAGCCTTGCGAACCCGTAGTTGATTGACGGGCCTCTCTTCCATCGCGCGCTGAAGGTCTGCGTATCGAGGCCGGAGTTCCGACCGGATGCGCGACAGGATGGACTCAATGTAGAGCCCCTTCGTCGGAACTGGCCCGGCTCGCTCGATCGGCGATACCGATGGGAGCAGAGGAGACGATGGGCGAGTATCTGGAATGAGCTGGTCAAGCAGCGGACGAAAAGGAGCCGGATTCCGGGTTGGCAGATCAGGCCGCTTGGTGATCGCTGGCGAGATGAACCAATAAAGCAGATTCTCGATATCACCCATCGATTGCACCTAGCCGCTTCACCGCTTCGCCACTCGACTGCATGATGTCTTCGATGATCGAGAAAGCCATGCCGGGAGATGCCGGCCCAGCCTGCGTAGACAGCAAAGCTAAGGCTTCTCTTGCGTTGTCTTGCAAGGGAATTCCCTCTCCCTCTATCAACGAAACGATGTCAATAACCTTCGTCAAAAGTGGGTTAGGAGTTGGCTGGCTGATCGCGGTATCGATGAGTTTATTGACCCGCTCAGACTGAGCATCTCCGACCCGCTGCCAAGTCATCTCGATGACGTTGCTCATTCGATTCAGCTCGCATAGAGGGGCGACCACTTGCCGCTGAAACGACGTGATGACCTGCCTGACGATCTCGTTGACTCGGTCATGCAAGACCTTTTGGTGAGCATCCGCGAGAGCGTATGCCCCCGTTTGTCCCTGCTGCATGATCGCTCGTTCTGGAATGCCGAGAGACCAAATAGCCTCAACGTCAAGAGCCTCTTTTTCTTTGTCGAGTGGATCAGAGCTTTTTGGCTCGGGGAACGCCTCGATCGTGTATTGCCGTCCGCCCCCCTTGTCCGCTGAGTAGTTCGCCGATGGAATGACGATCCAACCGCCGCTCTTGAGCGATTGCAACTGCTCACCCATCGCCTGGACAGTGTCAACCGGGTCGCCGTTAGCGTCGATCTCGGGAGATGCTCCTTTGTCTGTGATCGATGTCGAAGGGAGATCAATCGGGACAGTCGCCACGCCGCCGCCGATTGAGAATCGTTCCGTGAAAGCCTTCCGATTCTTCCGCATCGCCTCACGACGCTGATAGACTTCCCATGGAGCCCCGCGATAGATTGAGGTTCCGTGTGGGTTTGATCGGCTTGCGTCGATCGCGCACCACCACACTTCGCCACCGCGAAGTAAGATCCCTTCAGATGGCTTGCCAACCTCGACACCAAGAACAATTCCATCGTCTACCTTAAGCCGACACAACGCCCAAGGTATCGGCGTCAACTCCGCGATGATGTTTACGCTCGGATCTTCCTTCGAGATGCCGTAGGTGATTTCTAAAGCCTGCCGGCCGTACTCAATCGCATCGACGGCGGACAAAATGTAAGAATCCCAGATCGAAAGAATGTTTGATGAAAGAATTTTCTGGCGAGGATCATCGGCGTCGAAGTCGGTTGATACGGACACACCCGAAACGTAGCTTTTTAGAACTCGGGTTCCGAATTTGAAGATGGGGTCTTTCCTCATCTTGTCGACAAGAGAGCCTGTGTTGCTCGGCTCCTTCTCGGATGACTGCCCGATGAGCCTCGACACTACCGACATGTTTCGAGCCATCGAACAAACTCCTTAACCGAACCGCTTGAATACTCGCGGTCTGAAATTCGTAATGGCGGGTTGCGGGCTGTGACCAACAATACCTCGATACCCCAACGCCGCTGCCCAAAATCGATCGGCATGACCAATCTCAGTTCGCTGGACCGAATCCGCCGGCAGACTGATTTTACCCTGCTTAATCTCTGTTTGTCCGACTTGGGAAAAGTCATCGCGTATTTCGTGATCATCTGGAATTCGCACAATCTTTCGACCGAACGCATCAGCCAGAGATTCTGCGAGATGACCTTGCATGTAAGAATTCAGGTGCACCCCTTCGACTCGGCTCGAACCTAGCTCACGCTGAAGCCTTTCGACGTAATGGCCAGCGAAACCGGCATCGATGATGACCCGTGAAACATTTGGTCTTCGCACGCGTTTGAGAATCTCTGCTTCCTGCGACTCATAGGAAACATCGTGCATAACAAAGCACTCACGGCACCAAGCAACGTCGCCTACTCGCTCCCATGTCCAGATAACGGAGCGGTCCTTACTGCGTGCCACATCCCAGCCGATGTAGAGGAGTCCAGTGGAGGAAGGAGGTTTTCCATCAACCCATGCGCAATTTGACGACGTGCAATCCATCATTGCGTCGTAGCTGATGAGTTGGTCGGATAGATCTAAAAATTCCCCTCGGAGTTCTTGGGCTGCTTTTTCGGCTCGATACCTCGACTCAATGGACGAGATGAAGTCACGAGAAAGGTACGGATTATCCATCGTTGCGGACTTCGAGAGTTCGACCGAAGGCATCCTTCCATCATGAAAGAGATGGTACGTCCAGTGTTGCCGACCCTTCGGCGTGAAGGTCATCGAAACCCAGCCCATCTGCCCGCCCTCGCGGAGCGAAGCGAGAAGGATATCAAACGCTTCTTCCTTCATCAACGAGGCTTCATCCAACCAAAGACCCGATAGGTTCGGCCCACGAAGAAACTCTTCACGTTCCGTAGAACGAAAAGAAACATTGGCAATACCTCCATCTTCGGTGTGTATCCTCGCCGAGCCGTCGTTGTGATTGATCGAGGCAATTCGGTTTCCAAGTTCCTCAGAAAGTTCCTTGAAGGTCTTTAACGACGTTTCGCGAAGCTGCGGGTAGGTCGGAGAGGCAAACATATAGCTCCGTCCTTTCTTCGCTCGCTTGAGCAAGTCATAACAACCTACTCGCGTCTTCCCTGCTCCTCGACCTCCTACGTATCCTCGGATCGTCGCTGTTGATCGCAGGAATGAAATCTGAGCCGGATGAAACCCAAACACTACTGCTTGAGCTTTTGGCACCTCAGTTGTTTTCTCCCTGTGTTTTGTGAATCAAATCATGGAGTGTGATAACGTCTTCAGGGGACCGAACCTCTACCTCGATCGACTTGACGATATTCGTCATCTCCATTTTCTGCGCTGCGTTGAGTCCGAGTAATTGGCGTCGTGAGGCAAGGGCATCATCAATGATTTTTAGGAATCGAGGATCTCCAGATTGAACCGCCTTTTTCTTTCTCTTCTTCGTATATGGCCCGTCCTTTGAATCCCCTGATTCAACAATCTGTTCCACCCCATTTCGGAGAGACCGTTCCCAGCCAATCCACGCTTGAGCCTCGATGCGGTCAAGCTTGGCGAGTTGGTGATTGATTTCGTCGTCGAGCTTTTGAACTCGTGTTGCTCGCCACTCGGATCGGATGACCTCGATGTCATTCGACACCGTGGTAAAGTGAACGCCTAACTCTCTTCCGATCCAACGGAGCGAATGGCCAAGCAAATAGAGATCTTCGACGCGGTTACGTCGCTGCTCAGTCTCAAATTTTTTTTGCAGCCTCGTAGCCAAAGCGTTGGAATCCTTTTTGTAGACGACCAAATAACTTAAGGCCGGACCATCAATTCCGTCGCTCGAACCGCGTCGTTAAACCGCAGAACGTTCCCGATCCCCCGGCCGCCGAACCAATTCCCCTGGACGCCGACGGGTCGGTTTAGCTCTTGGATAGCGGGTTCCTTGAGATCCTGGAAATGGCACTGGCAGATATCGTTTTCCACCGACTCCCCGTAGAGCCAAATGGCCGACCTGCCGTCCTCGTATCGACCCCGATCAAATAGACATTGAGTCACCGCGTTGCCGACCCGAAGGCCTCGCCAGCCGTCGCCTAGCGGTCGGTCCGTCGTCATGGTGAGGACTTGCCCGGCCCAGCTTGCAGAGACGACCCGAGCCCAGGAATTACCGACCATCGAAGTAGCGAACATGCCCGGACGGCAAATACGGACCCGAATATTTTCCGGTGTTTCCGCGTGGCATACGTAGGTCACATTCGTTCCCGCGCAGAGGCCAATCCCATAGGCCGCTTCGCAGGTTTCGAGGACGGTTCCCTCCGAAGCTCCAACTGTCTGTCCGGTGTGGTGTTGGTCGCACTCGAACCAGACTGATCGGTAGACTGGCGACCCCCACGGTCCGATCGTCCAAGCGCGGTCTTTTCCTTCCACCGTCGCCCAGACGAGGAGATTCTCCGAGCCGCCGGCAAGACGTCCGCACCCGCCGGAACGCCATCCCCTCGGGGAAGACATCGCGACCCGATACCAGGTGTTCCGATTGGACTCGCACCAGAGGTTAGCCTCGAACGATGTGTCAGCGACGACTTCCATATCAGAGAACAAACAGCTCTGGACCAATTCATCCCCACCCCAGAAAGCAAGCCCGTAGGGTCGTCGGTCTTCGATCCGGACGGCATCGATCTGAGTACCGATGAGTTTTCCGCGAGCGCCGACGACCGAGCGAAGATCCGCTCGGCACCCCTCGGGCACAATGATCGTTCCATTCGTCAATCGGCTCCCACTCGACAGGACGACCGCCGCCCTCTCCGCTGATAGCGTAATGGCCGAGGGAATAACGACGGTCGCCCCGCCAAGGTCCAGTGTTTGGCCGCTGCCGACGATGACGGCTTGCGACCACTCCCGATACTCGCCGTGGGTCGAGCGGACTTCGAATCGAGGTCGACGGCTGACGATCAAAACGCCCTGGCATGTTGGCCCATCAGCGCGACGCACGGTCAAGCGGTGGACTCCATCGGCGACAGTTGCAGGAAGCCAGAACCTCAACAACCGGTCGGTCGCACGATGCGGGTCATCTCGAAGACCGCCGGCAGCGTTGGCCCCCGCGAGCGTATCCCATTCAAGCGTGATCGCTGGCCCATAGGTGAGGGGCGATGACGACGTTTGAGGCTCGATCGTCGCGGATGGACTGTATCGACTGTCCGATTGTCCGTTGATGGGGTACTGAAAATCCCGACCGTAGACCCAGCACTGCGGACGGTCGCCGTCGATGTAGCGGGTCCACCAGATTTCCTGGCTATGAGCGCACGAATCGAGGAAGCCAAGGATCACGACTGTGACCCAGACGACCACTACCGGCCACCATGTAGAGCCCAGCATTTTGACCCAAGGTCTTGACTCGATCATTGATCAGGATCTCCTATCCCGCGATCTGGAAAGCTTCTTTGCCCCATTCAGTCATCGCCCATTCGTACAGCTCTTGGGGCTTGAGTTGTTGCCCGGTGAAGCGGTTGCGGCAGGTGAATTTTCCATTCAGGTAGCCAACCGTCCATTCGGTGTCATGCTCGCGGTTCTCGCGTTTCGTGAACCAGAGGTCTACCTGGAGTTGCAGCGTCTCGACGCACGTTTTGAGCGTCACGCCCGTCGGCAAAAGACAGAAGATCTTTTCGCTTGTGGTATCGAAGCGGGTTGGCCCTCCCATCTATCGACACCTCCCGTTCGCACATGGGCTCGACTG
>RGZB01000070.1 GCA_010031735.1 Pseudomonadota bacterium
TTTTCTGTTTTCGCTAGAAATGCTCACTCTTCACACTCCTTTAGACAGTATCAGTCTGCCCCTAATGATGTTGAACACGCGTACTACTTCTCAGGCTTCTTTCCGACTGCGGCATGTCCGATGAGCTCGAGAATGTTGTCCGGGTTTTCCTCGCCCTTCTCGACGCGCCAGAGATATTTCATTGTCCTGGTCGCCTGGGTCGTGCCAGGCACGCCCACCACAAAACCGATCGTATCGGTCGCCTTGATGCAGTAGTCTCCCCACTCCATCTCGTCGTTCGCGAGCTTGCCTGTCGCCTTTGCCAGTCCGCCGATCTTCTCGAGCCCGGTCGAGATCGGGCTGAACCGATAGTCGTACCCGCTATCGATCGAGCTCACGATGTCCTTCAGAATCGGGACAGAAAGAGTCGGATACAGGAGCATCTTGCGGATGATCCAGAGCGCCTCGTCTTCGTCATCGTCCGGACCCCTGCCAACGATCAGGTCGCCCATGACCGCAGGAACCATGACCGTAAAGAAGGCACGCGCCAGGAACTTCGGCATATCGCGGATCTCCTGAACCTCATGCCCCATGTCTCGCATGCGGTTGTAGAGCACGTTGAAGTACGAGTAAAACATCGTGATCGTCTTCGTGAACTCGTTGCTGCGCTGAACCGCCGACATGTCCTTGGCCCCGCCTGCACCCTGAGTCATTCGTACCGCGGCGTCCGCCTCGAGGATCGCGGTCTCCTTGGTCTTTCCTTCAGCGATCGCCTGCCGGTAAGCCCCGAGCCAGGTCGGGACCTTTACAAACGAATCAGCCAGCGCGATGCCGTGGAACGCAAACTCGCGTACCTTTCCAATCACCTTGTCGTCGGTCGTGAAGTTCTTGAACACGGCCCGGATGTCCCGATCCATGCTCTGCTCGAGGTTGCGGATCTCGCCTGAGAGCTCGGAGATCTCGTTCTTCACCTTGACCGGATGCTTCATGTATTCAACAAAAGCCCGAGCCAGGTACTTAGGCTTGACCATGTCCATCGATGCCGAAAGACCGACAAGCTGAGTGATCGCTGTAGTTGCGCTGTAACCCATGGTTGCAGCCACCACGTTGGCACGGATTTGCATGCCGAGCTTAGTCCAGGCTTGCGATCCCTGGATAGAGCTCATGGTCCGGTCGTTCACCACGCTGCGAAGCCATGGCATAAACTGGCGCTCATACTCCACGCCCAGCGCCCGCTGGAGCGCCCCGCGGATCTCTCGGTTGGTGATGATCTTGTTGGCCGATACGATCGCTTCCCGATGCGTCAGGTCCTTGATGACCTGCGTGAGGTGACCGGTGATGACCTGCTCGAAGTCCATGAGGAGCGGAGCCGAAAACTGCGTCCGCGCCTTGGTGTGGCCCTTCGAGGTCGTGGCCCGCACATAGCCCTGCTCGAACATCTGACTGAGGTTGCCGCTTTCTTGCTTGGCCCCCTGCTCGGAGTAGTTCGGATCGTACTTGAGCGGGAAGTACCCTCCCCGCAGCTCCATAGTTCCGCCGTCGCGAAGCCTTGCCGTGTAAGGCTGCGCCTGTACCTTCGGAGGCTCAAGCCCAGACATGCGCTTTTCGAGCGCTGCAATCTCAGGCCATAGCGAGCTGATTGTGTCCCAGGTATCCTGAACAAACTGCCAGTCTCGAGAGTTGAGGTTTTGTAGCGCACCCTCGATGACCGACATTGACCAGTCGTGACCCTTCATCATCTTGTCGATGTTTTCTTGGTTCCCCATGTTAAAGGCCATCGACATGATGAACTTCTTCGTAACCTTGCCAATGCCAGGCACGTCATAGGTGTCGAGCATGCTCACGCGCTGCTCTTTCGGCATCCTGTCAAACGCCTCCTGGATCTTCTTTCCGATCTGCTTCTGAAGGTCGTATTCCTTGAACTGCGCCTCCGCGATCGGATTCCAGAGATAGGTGTGCCATGGACCGTTGACATTGCCTCCGTCGAGCCAGCGGACAAGCTGCTCCATCTTGATCAAGCCGGCATCAATGGACCTGATCTTGTCTCCAAACTGTTTGCCAATGGATGTCAGGTTTGGATCGATCGGGCGTGCGATCCCCTTGCCGTTTTCTTCTGCCGCTCCGACGAGCTCCTCGAGCGCGTCCTGAAACTCAATGCGCTTGTTGTTCGCGATGAGCTTATTCTTGAACCTTGCGATATGCTCAATGTTCTTGACAGCATCGCGCACGGCCCGGAGCTCGGAGATCGGGACCTCGCGGTAGTTCACCTGGCGAGCTTCGTCCAGGATGCGCTCGTCGATCGCAGGCTCCTCGCCTTGCTCTGCCTGTTCGTTTGCCCAATCGAGCAGCGCCCGGCGCTTTTGGAGCTGGGAGAGCGGAATCCTGCGAAACTCATAGCGGTCCAGGATCGCATCGATCTGCTGAAGGTAGTCGCCACCGGCCTTGCCAATCCGCTCCCTGGTCGCCCTAGTGTCGAACTTCTTGGCGTAGTCCAGGATCTTGTCTGCATCCTCCTTGGCTTTCACGGCCTCGAGGTACAGGTGATGGTTCAATAGCTCGCGCTCCTTGGCCTTCTGTGCGGTCTCAAAGTCGCCCTTAGCCATGGCAGCAAGCGCCTGCTTGGAAGCCTTCTGCTGGGCACGCAGGAAGCTATACGGGACGATGTCCTTGACCAGGGTTCCATCCATGACCCGCTTGGCGGTCTCGCGGAAGAATTCGATCGGAGGAACGTCCAAAGCCGCTTTTGCCCGACTCTTATAGTCCTGCATTGCCGCCTTGACGAAAGGCTCGACCTCGCGCTTCTTCTTCGCGATCAGCTTGAGCTCGGTCATGAGCACCTGCTCGCGTGCCTGGTTGTGGAGCGCGGTCTTCGCTTGGTCGCTGATCGACCCGTCCAGCATCATGTCGCCGTAGCGCTTGACCATGCGGTCATCGACCTCGGCCTTGATGAACTCCTTCTTGGGTTTCATTCCGACCAGATCTTCGATGAGCTTGTCGCCGGACTCATAGCCCAGGAACTGCGCTGCCGCATCCGCGTCCATTCCGCCGATCTTGCTTTTCAGCCTGGCTGGAATGCGCTTCGAGTATTCATCGCCGTAGCGGTTCTTGAGAGCCTGACTATTCAGCTTGATTTCGGTTCCGTCCTCGAGCTTGCCAGAGCTCAGCGCCGCAAATGCCCGGTAAACAGGAGTGGCATCGACCTCTGCGGTGACCTCCGCGATCATGTCCGCCTTGGCTTTCTTCCACCATTCCTTTTGCTCGCGGTTCTTTTCGACCATGAGCTTCTCGAGGAGCGCCTCTCGAGCGGTCTCGGCCTGCTTGCCGATCGACTTCTTGTACGCCTCGAACTCGAGCTCAGAGAGCCCGGCTTCCTGTGCGGTCGCAAACAGCGGATCGGTTGGGACGGACTTTTTCGCCATCTCGATCTCATTGTCGCTTGCGTAGATGCGATCGAACACGCCGCGAACTTCGTCCGTCAAATTGACATTCAAATTGACGAGCTGCTTGTAGATCAGCTTGAGCCAGTCCTTGAACCGAGCAAACACGGTCCGCAGCTCCTCGCTCGGAGCCTTGCCTTCCATGAGGTACGCTTCGTGCGCCCTGGCAAACTTCTCGTGATACTCACGGCGCTTCTCCAGGTCGAACGATGCCCACTGCTCAGGAGTCACGCCGAACCAGTCGAGCAGGGTCCTAAAGTCGGCCTGCATCTGAGCCGGTGCGTTCGAGCTAGATGCGAGATCCTGAAGGACCTCGAGGTAGAAGTGCCCGAGCTCGTGGAGCACAGTCGAGAGATCGGCTTTCTCGAGGAGCGCAATGTTCATCTTGCGATCCTTGCCGATCTGGATGTAGCCGCGGTTCTCTTCCTTGCCCTGGAACAAGATCTGATCGGCCATCTCATTGGCAGCGCGAGTAATGGCCTGGCTTTGCGTTTCATACTCTCCATACTCAAACACCTTGAGGCCTTTATCCTCGAGGATCTTCTTGGTCTTTTCGTCCGCGTCCGCGGGGACCACGGCAGCGGCAAACTCACCAATATCTACTCCGCGGAGGATCTTGGCTTCAAAATACTCAGTCGGCAGTGTTTTGAGCTTATCTAAAAATTCTGCGATTCTCTCAATGTTCTCTCGACTAACGCCCTTGAATTGGTTTTGTGTGATCGCGCTTTTTGAACTCTGGCGCATACTTGGACCGGATTGACCCGACCCCGTAATTGAAGTCCTCACCACCGCGGAGATCTTTCTTCAGGATCGCGACAACATTTTCGATTGTGTGGTCGAGATAACGACGCGTTCCAGAATCGCTGATTCGCTCAATCTTTTGATCTGGATTTTCGCGCTCGATAACGCTCGTCAGGTAATCAACAAACGCCTGCTGCTTGCCGAGCTCCTTGATCTGATCGCGGAGCGCGTTGCGCGTGCCAGCGTAGTCGAACTCCGGATTGGTCTGAGCCTTGCCCATCTGATAGACATTTCGAGACCACTCCCGAATCACGCGGCGACGATAGCCGTCGTCTTCTTCGATCGCCTTGATAAACTCATTGAAGTCCTTTTCATCAAACGCCTGCTTGTACTGATCGATTTGAGCATCGACAGCAGCTTTCTGAAACTCTGGATCTTCGCGAAGGTTGTAATCCTCGACCCCGAAGAACTTGTCCAGGCCGTACTTCTTGATCGCCTTTTGAGTCGCCTCGTCGGGCATGTTGTAGGCAATGTTTGGCTCGACTCCCTCGACCTCGAGGAACTTCATCATGGCCCACGGTTTGTTCTCAAGATAGCCAACGCCGCTGCGCTTGAGCTCATTCTCGTCCAGGCCCTCGCCTGCTATGTTCATCTGCCTGGCAAATGTCTTTGCTATGTTTTTAATGGCAGACGCCTTGAACTTGTAGACGACATCCGGATACCTGGGCGAATAGATGTCCGCCCCGAACACTCGGGTCCCGCTCTTTGGATCGGCCATGGTCTTAGGACCAATCAGCGTGATTTCACCGAAGCTGGTCAATGGAGAATCGACCTTGGTCACGGCCAACGATGGAGCCGCCAGGCCGCCTAGCTTATTAGCAAATTGAAGGTTTCCTGCCGTTAGATTGTGCTGGATGAGAAGATTGCGATCGCCCTGGTATAGTCTGCCAGGCTGGCTTACGCTTGCTTCCTTGTACTCTTCCTCGCCCGGAGAAACTCCTCCCGCAGTTGTTCCTTGATCTTTTCCAGGCTGGCCTTCGGTCCCGAGAATAGACTCGACTCCTGATCGATTGGCATAGCCAGAGACGACTCGTCTTGCTGCTTCTTCGTAGCTGATGTCTGCTGTTTGTCTTGCTCCGAGTTCGCCATATAGCCTCTTTTCGTAATACCAGAGGATTGCCTGGATGTCGGCAATGCTCAAGTCATAACCTTCCTTGTTTAGATTCTGTTGCGTTTTTCTCACCGCGTCAAGCATAAAGGTACGGTCAGTTGCATTGAATGGAGAATCCTTTAGCGCTTCAAACGCGTCCTTGTAAATCGTGTTTGCTGCCTTCTCTATCTCAGTGCCGTTCTTGAACTTCTTGGCCTCGTATGACTTGCGATAGCTCACCGTTGCGGCAATGGCCTCATCGTCGCTGATCTCAGGCTTGCCAAGCAACTCCTTGAATCGCTTGAGGCCTGCCTGCTTAGGCGCGGCCAACAGTGTTCCACGATAGCGATTGAATGTGCGAGACCACCACCGGTCCATGGTGAGATACCCGTGGGCCCCCATTAGATTGGCATAGAAAGCTCCGAGCTTTGGCCCAAACTCAACCGCCGCCATCGGCATATTGATATGCGCCTGGTAGGCCGACTTGAGCACGCCTCCATTTTGCTTTGCGATCTGCTTGAGCTCAGAGATGGTCTTCTCTTGCATCAAGTAGATGTGCATCTCTTCAGCGCCAAATCGATCGTATAGGCGCTGCAATACTTTCATGTTGTTGTCGATGCTAGACTGGCGGGTATGTCCTCTGGATGTCGTGAATTTTCCTTCGGTCTTTCCACCGGCTCTAAAATTACCGTAAATGTCCATCGCCTGGGCGAAGTTCGGCACGACCTTCTGCCCGTCCGAAGTGATCGCGATTAGAGCGGTCATGGTATCGCGAGCGGCCTTGTCGGTTGCGAGCTCTGGAAACACCTGGGCCATGGTATCGAGAGCGGCCTGGAACTTTTGAGAGTACCAGCCGATCCCGGACTTCTCCGGGTTCTCCATCTCGAACTCGACCTCGGCCTGCATCCATTTGGCAATCCTGCTAGCAGCCTTTGCGCTACGATCATTGCGCTCGATGGTTCCATACTTTTCGCGCTGCCTTGCCTCGAGAGCTGCGGCTACTTCCCTGGTCTTGTATCTTTTTTTAGGATCTAAACCATACTTTTTAAGGGTCTCTTTGCCTGACCGAATTGTCGCGGACTGGTACAAGATGCTCGGATTATTTGGATCGAAAGTGCCTTGATTGTTTGTCGCTGATTTTATCTGTTCTGCATTAAAAACAACATACTCAGTTGCGTTGTAATCTTTATGTTGAACAGCAACACCATCGTATCCATTTTCTGTTAATACTTCGTCAGGAGAAGTAAAACCCATACCATCATCAAGAGCCATTTGAACATCACTGCTCATCATGACTTCATTGTCTGCTGGTCGATCAATTTTTAAGTATGCCTCAACAATCCTTGAGCCATAGCCTTCAGCCGCTTTTCTGTCGCTTGCAAAATAAAAGCCTGGTCCCCAATCCGCATTTCCATTTCCTTCACCAACCCAAGACCTATCAAAAGTATCAAAGTCTTCATTCGTTCCATGATACACAACGAGCGGCCTGCCCTGCTCGTCTACTACCTTTGAATCACCAAACCAATTCCAGAAGTTGCGGACTTCTTCTTCGGTTCTTCCAATCGCTTTGCCTTCGCTGTTCACGGTGGGGCGCTGCACGCCGTTGACATCGATTGTCTCGGG